>NZ_QRHS01000019.1:0-91402 GCF_003470905.1 Roseburia sp. AM23-20 | reverse complement strand
TGCGGCTTCCATGCCGCATGTCATTTTACCGTGCTTCCCATTCCAGCCGTACGCTCTGGTCTGTTCTGCCCTTAAGTAACTTTTTTCTGTTCACTTGGTACTTATATCGGATGTTCATCCCGATACTTTATAGTAAAAAAGAAATTTTTTCTTTTTTCTATCTCTATTTGTTCCTATTTTTTCTTATCCGTAAACACCGGCTCGCCATAGTTTGTCTTCATCATATTTTTATAATACTGATTTACAACACGCTGGCTCTTGCGGACTTCTCTGACCTGTTTATGTACAGATGCAAATTTTTTTGTCATTAAATCTTTATTGCGTGCTTCCTGTACCTGTATGGTTGCACTTTTACTGGTTAATTTACGGATATAATCCTGCATCTGCGCTATTTCATCACGATAAAGATCCTGATGATTCTTCAAGTCATCTTTTACCCGGTCAAACAGTTCCTGAAAACCATCATCTAATAGATCCAGCTGTTCGATCTGCTTTGACTTTTCCTCTACTGTCTTATCAAAATCATCCGGATCTAATGCCGGATTTTCCAATTCCTCACTCTGCCTGATATTTAATTCCATAATGGCATCTAATATCTCACTCTTTTTTTTCAGGCTCTGTATCATAACCGGAATATATTGGTTTTTCTCCATATTTTCCATATCCTTACTGCTGTGTATGTGCCAGCTTCATAACCTGTTTCCAGGTATCACGCATGGTACGAAGATGTTTCAATACTTCTTCCATGATTTCCTTATCTTTTTTCATGTTTGCTTCCTGTAAGCGCATCATCAGATAATTATACACCTCATCAAAGTCTTTTGCCACCGGATATTTATGATTTAATGTACTCTGGAACTCTTCTATAATGTGCTCTACTTTCATAATATTATCATGAGCTTTCTGAATATCTTTCGCCTCAATCGCTTCAATCGCAATATTTGCAAACTTTATCGCTCCTTCATAAAGCATCAGCGTCAGTTCCGCCGGTGATGCAGTCATAACTTTGTTGTTTGCATACGCTGCGTATCCTTTGTTAGCCAGCATAAATCATTTCCTCCATGTATTATATAATTTTAGATATAATTTTCTTTATGTCACAAATATCTGTCCCACATCTATGTGGGGCAGATATTTAAATTTTATCACTCTCTTTTTTATTTTACCACCATTTTCAGCAATTTTATCAGCTTCCGAACAGGTTGGATAATGAAGATGTCTGGCTCTGTAATTTAGACAATGCTGTCTCCATTGCAGAGAACTTCTTGTAATATGCATCTTCCTGATCCTGCAGCTTCTGTTCCCACTTCTTGATCGTAGTGGTGTAATCACTGTATTCGGATGCCATCTCTTTATCATTGTATACTTTATAAATACTGCTTAAAGTTGAAGATTTCATCTTCGTTCCAATTGCATCGTATAAATTGGTTGTAAGCTGCTGCATAAAGGAAACGACCGTATCCGGATCAGAGTTGATCATTGCCATCAGCTTATCTTCGTTTCCGGAAGTTGCTGTATCGTCCTCATCACCGTCAATATGATATGCATTCTGCTGATTCTCCGGTGCATTCAAGAAACCCAGTGTCTTGATTCCAAAACTTGACAGATAATATTTCTTGCCATCAATCGTAACCGGCTGACTCATGGCATTCGTCATCAGATTCATGACACTTTCCAGACTGTCATCACGACGGAGCAATGAAGATTTAATTTTCTCTTCCCACTTCTCAACTTCTGAATCAGACATTGCACTCTTTTCATCATCTGTCAAAGGCTCATATCCCTTTGCTGTATCCGCATTGTAAAGTGATGTCATTTCGTTGATCAGAGAATTGTACTGTGTCAGGAAACTCTTGATCTTATCGTAAATTGCCTGTGTATCGGTCGCAGTTGTGACGGTAATCGCATTGGTATCCCCATCTCCGGTTGCCTGCATTGCAGTAATGGAAAGTCCGTTGATAGAGTAGGTATTCAGTGAACTGGTGTATGTAATACCGTTTAATTTAATTTCAGAATCACAGCCATCAATCTTCTTAGCACCTGAATTGGTATATTGAGAGCTCTGATCCATAATTTCTTTTGAATTCTGTACTTTCTTTACAAATGCAGTTAATGCTGTTGTATAGTCTGATGAAGTTGAATCCATTGCAGCCAGATCTGCAAGTACCGAATTATCATCCATCGTTTTCTGTGCTGTGGTCATGGTCGTCTGATTCTTTGTAATGACCTCCGCATATTTGTTTGTCACCTTTGTAACATCACTTGCTTTACCTGTTTGATATGCCTGCTGAATGGAATCAATGATATTCTTTCTGGAATATTCATCATCAGCAGCCAGTGAATCCTCTGCACTTTCATACACATTGACTTTCTCAATATTAGATGTCAATTTAGAAACAACCTCATCGGTAAGTGTATCCTTCTTATCCTCTCTAATCTTACTGAGTACATCTGCGGAACGTTCGATACCTGTTGCTGCAGTTCCCTGTGTATATTTCATCTCTGTAATATCTTCTGTTGTACAATCTGACACAGCAACTGTTTTTCCACCACTGACTACATTTTTATCACTATCTACTTCCTTAAAAGTGGTTCCGTCTAATATATAATTTTTTCCATCTGTTCCTGCATATGTTCCGTTATCATTCGGTGTATACACAACTCCGTTTTTATCTGTATACTTATCCCCAATCTTATGCGATGTACCTGTAGCATTATAATATGCCACATTTTCTTTGATACTGATCGTCTGTGTCGTGCCATCATCTGAGATATAAGAATATTTTGCATTTCCATCATCATCCTTATCACCGGTTGCTGTCCAGACATGACCATCTTTATCTGTATAAGTTCCGTCATCATTCGCTGTATAGGTAAGATTATCGCTTCCCTGATAAGTTACAACTTTCTGTATATACTGTTTGGTTCCATTATTATCATACGCGTAAATCGTATTACCATCTGCATCTTTACCTGCTTCTGTATATACATTCCCAGCCGCATCCATCACAGAATTCACTCTCTGGGTTGCACTCATGCCAAGTAAAGTTTTAAGTTTCTTCTGATCATCAGCAGATAAACCACTGTTTTTTAACGCATCCATCATCTCTGTATATGCCGCTGCATATCCATATGCAGATGAAAGATTCGCATTCTGTCCTGATGCTGTCTTATATGCTTTCTGCGCATCCTGATATTTCTGAATGGCCTTCACTACATTCTGCTCCAACTTAGTGTCATTTGCATCATAGTACTGTGTATAAGACTTGTATGTTGCATTCGTCGCATCTGAGCCAACAGCCAGTCCCATCTGATACAGTGCTCTTGCACCTTCTGTATTTCCACCGGTCAGAGTGAAATCATTATCTTTTCCGGTATCTTTAGAACTAATGAAGATACGATGATTTGTCTCATCAAAGTTTGCACTGACACCGGCATCTTTTAATGAAGCGATCACATCACCAACAGTCGATCCCTGTGTCACTGTAATCTCTTTTGTTGTACCATCACCCTTTGTCAGATTGATCTTTGCATCTCCACCTGTATAACCTAGTTCAGCAAGTGTTGTGGATGTCGTCGTCTTGCTTGAAAGCTGTGCTCCGGTCAGATAACCCGCCTGCGCAACTTTAAGAATATTTAGCTGTTGTGTTCCGGTCGGTGCATTATTTCCTGCCTTTACCGTTGCTTTGGTAGAATCGGAAACAGTTGTTGATTTTAAATTATATGCGGTAGATAATTTCATGCTGCCGACGCTGCTGTAAAGACTGTAAATCTTCGTATTCAAAGATTTCCACGCATCCTGTTTCCAGGATAATTTTGTCTGTGCCTTTTTGTATTTGTTGGTCTTGTAATTGTAGGATGATACCAGAGCAGAAATAATGGACTCTGTATCAAGACCTGATGCTAAACCGGTAATTCTGATTGGCATATTATCACTCCTATCTGATGAAAACTCTCATCTGTTGTTCTTCCTGTATTTGATATAGCTGCCGACAGTCTGTGCTGCCTTTATTTCTATTTTTGTTTACATCTTCTCATCCACTAAAAGTCCTGCGACTTCCCAGACTTTTGCGATCATGTCAAGTGTTTTCTCAGGCGGATATTCCTTTAAGACTTCTTTTGTGTCCTTGTCCACAATCTTGATCATAACGCGGTTCGTGGCATCGTGGATGCCAAAGACTGCTTCCGAATTGTGTGCTCTCTTATTGATCTCTTCTACAGCTTTCCGGATCTGGGTGTTATTTCCTGCTCCTACGAGTGTTTCCTGCTCCTCATCCTTGTCGTTTCTGGCACTCAGACTGTTTTTGGTATCCGTACTGTTTTTGTTTTCTGCCTTCCATGGAGTCGTGATGTTCTCCACTGTCTGCGTTGTGCCGCCTGTAGCACTTCCGCTGCCTGCAGCACTGCTATTTCCTGCTGCAGCTGCCTCTACGGATTTGCCGTAAGATGCTGTCGATGTTTCCTGTATCCGTTGAACTCCCATGATTCTGACCTCCGTTTCCATGGTATTCTCAGCTTCTTTCTGCTGTGATTCACACTTCCCTGTGTCTATCTGTGCATGCCGGCTATCTTGTGGCCTGTATGCTAATCTACTTAATCTGTGATTTATATCGGTTTCTTTGCGTATAAAATTAATACCGGAGCCGCATTTTTCTGCCTGTATAACAGAATGCACGGAACGAGGTACGAGTGAACAGTAACAATGTACGCTCAGCGGTCATTCTATTATTGTGAATTATGTGCTCCGGTATTTTCTTAGAGCAGATCCTTTAAAGATGCGATCGCATCGATATTGAGAGCTGCCTTATTTTCATTCTGAATCTGAAGATATACTTCCTTGCGGTATATCGGCACTTCTTTTGGCGCAGATATGCCGATTTTCACCTGATCTCCGCGGATTTCAAGTACTGTGATCTCGATATTGTTATTTACCACCAGAGACTCACCTTTTTTTCGTGTCAATGCCAGCATTTTTATTCCTCTGCTTTCTTTCTGCCTTTTACGGCTTCATATACATTAAACTTGATTGGATAATCATCTTCCACAATCACCTGACAGCCTTTTCTGGTATCTGTATTGATCACCAAAGGTGCCTTTAAATTGACAGTCGTATCTTTCTTATCCGCCGCTGCTGTCAGCGTTACAAGTATGTAAGTATTATCTTCTGTAAGATCTCCAAGTGGGATCAGCATTTCATCGCTGACCGATGGTGCATAATCCGGTTTCAGTTCATTTGGATGCATGACCGGAAAAGCAACTTCCGGTTCATCCATGGACTGAAACCACATGATCGAGGATGGTGTTCTTTCTTTTTCCTTGTCAAAAATCAGTGTAAATTTTCTCAGATCCGGAAATCCGATCATTCCATTCTCTAAAGTGATGATCTTCTCCTCATCGATATCTATCTCCCCAAAAAGCCTTGTGTTCGCTTTCATTCCCTTTTCCTCCTGATGCAGTCTGTATGATCACGACACGCATTCTAAAAATAGTGCTGTCATTTTACTGTTAATCTATTTTACAGATAGCTGAGCAGTGTCACCTGATTTACTTTGGAAGCTGCCTGCAGTGATGACTGATAAGCAGTGTATGCCGCTGTATACTCCAGAATGATATCTGAAAGTTCTCGGTCTTCATTCTTGGACTTTAACTCTTCCATCGTTTCCTGCTCATTTGACATACGGTTTTTCGTCAACGCAAGACTCTGTCCTTTACTTCCGACATCTGTTAATGCAAGATTGACCTTCTGCAGATAGGTATCGCAGTTTCCAATGTAGCTGTTATAGAGCTTTTGCATATTATCATTGGCATAATCGCGCTCTTTTTTCGCTGCTGCGATCCACTCTTCTAATTTTGCCTGACAGTCATCCGAAGAATATTCCTGCATTTTCTTCATGGCATTTAAATCTGTCACTTTCTGTTCTGCGTCAAGCGAACGCTGTACAGCATCGATCAGCTCATCCACATCCCTGCTGAGTCCGTGATCAAATACATTTGATGCCTCTGTATTGACAGTAAGTGTCTGGTTTGCAGCCACTACATAATCGATATCCTGATAGATCTGATTGCCATCTTTATCATATTTCTCATACTTTAACTTATTGTTCGTATCTGTAATATTCGTGCAGTTGTAATAATATTCCGGACGAAGTTCACCATTTGTAAATCCGGTCTTTGTATAGGAAATATCCAAAGATGCTTTATTAGTGGAAAGTGTATCTGCTGCTGTTTTGCTGAATACCATTTCTCCGGTATTACGGATCAGCACTGCCTCTCCATCTGCAATGTCATATGATTTTGGTGTTTTCGTGGATGCTTCTAACCATTTATCATAAGAATCATATACGGTAACATTCATATTTCCCGTCTTATTGACAGGCGTTGTCCCTGTTGTATCTGTATAATTGTAACTGATCGTTACCGTGCTGCCATTTGCAGAGGTTTTTGTGGTAGTTCCTGCTGCATCTGTCACATCCAGGCTGTCAATGCTGTCATAGCCAAGACGGATTCTATTATAAGCAGCCTGGGTTGGAGAAGCGATCTTTGTGCCATCTAACACATCTGCCTTATTTCCCGGAACTGTAACATCATTTCCATAATACCGGTGTTCCTGCAGATCAGCATACGACATCTTCTGGTCGATCTCGTATGAAGTCTTTTGTTCGTCTTCCGTAAATGTCAGCTTTTTATTTGTGCGGTATCCGGTAAATACCGTTCTGCCGGCATAATCCGCATTTCCTTCTGAATATAATTTATCACGCAGTTTTTCCAGCTGTGTCAGGATCGTTTTTCTGTTGTCTGTTGTAAGTGAATCCTGTGCGCCGTATTCACACTGGGTACGGATCGTCTTGATAACGTCCTGCATACTGGAGATTGCAGTCTCCGTTACATCCAGCCATGATTCTGCATCTGGAATGTTCTTCTCGTAGTACTGGTCGATCTCGCTTAAGGTACTGCGCAGACGGAGTGCACGGATCGCCGTTACCGGGTCATCGGAAGGACGCTGTATTTTTTTCTGGCTGGTCATCTGATTGTTCAGTGTGTCCACATTTCCTTTATTTCCATTGATATTAATGGATGTATTATGCAATATGATATTATTTGTAATACGCATTGCCATTTCCTCCTGTTATAAATCCGTTTATACTCCGGTTTCCTCGATCAGTTTGTCATATACTTCTGCCATAACTGAGATCATTTTAGATGATAAATTGTAGGCATTCTGGAACTTGATCAGATCAAGTGCTTCCTCATCCTCATCCACACCGGAAACAGACATTCTCTGTGTCTCAAGCGCTGCCTGTATATTTGTATAATTGTTGCTGAAGATCGTAGACTGCTGTGTATCAATGGAGATATCAGAAATCATACATTTCAGGAATCCTGATGCATTTCCTGCACGGAATAAAACCGTATCACTCTTTAATTTTGCCAGATCTTCCACCAGTTTATACTTATCTACACCTTCCTCTGTATCTGCCTTATACTGTGCAGCCAGCTTGGAAGAATCTTTTACACAAATGGAAGATACACAGATATTGGATGCTGTCAGTTTGTAATAGGAGCTTGCGCCGCAGTCTGTTGTGTTTCCATTATTCTTATCGCTCTTTCCTAATGCATATTCCTCGCCGGTTACCTGATCTGCCCCGGTAAAGAATGAATAATAATCGGTTGCATTTCCGTCTAAATCCTGTCCTTTTAACATAATATCATTAAACAAAGAACAGAAAGAACGTAAAAACTGGTTCATCTGTGACATGTAATACGGAACACCCATGGTATCAACAGAGTTTCCGATGGATGCCTGCATGCCATCTACCTTATTGGACTGCTGCTGGCTTAATGCATCCTCAAGTTCGAAAGTATAGGATGTGATCTTGCCATTGGCGTCTGTCTCAAAAGTAAAGTTTGTATAATTGTAATCTTTTCCGTAAATGGTAAGTGTACCGCTCTCAGGCACCGTCATTGCCTCAATGTCTGTGATGGAAGGACTGACAACTTTCACATGTTTGCTGTCGATCACTCTTGCCTCACCGGTAAAGTTCTCTCCGTTATTACCATCACGGATATCAAACAATGCCTTTAAGGTACCTGACATGGAACTTGCTCCCGCTTTGAAACTGTTTCCGGTTTTTTCCCATTTAACATCATATAAGCCATCCATATCGGACTGGTTTACTTTATTTTCCCTTGCAACGCATTGTAATGTTTCATAATCGTAGGTATCGACTAATACCTGTCCACCAATCTTAACTGTAAAGTAATTGGCACCTGTTGGCAGTTCCGGATCATTTGAATTCTGTACCGGAAGTTCCTCTGCCTCTGTCGGAACAATTTCGGATAACTCATCGATCAACAGTGCTCTCTGGTCACGAAGCTCGTTTGCATAACCGCCCTGGATCTCAATGACGTTGATCTGATGATTTAAACTTGCAATCTTTTCTGCGATGGAATTGATATTCTGAACCGTGGACTTGATCTCCTCGTTGGCATTATTCTGAATATCTCCCAGACCGGATGCAACGCTGTTAAAGAATGTTGCAAAGTTCTGGGCACTTCCGATAAACTGCTGACGTGTATTCACATCTCCGGCATTGTTCTTTAAGGTATCTAAGTCATTAAACATCGTGTTTAAGATTGTTGAAAAACCTTTGGAAGAATCATCATCAATAAAATAATTTTCAATCTGCTTCAGGTAATTGAGCTTCGTCTCATATAAACCGACAGATGACTGGTTGTACCAGTATTTGTTGTCATAATACTGGTTGCGAAGCTGTTTTACGGACTCGGTCGTAACACCGGTTCCCATACTGCCGTATTTTGCATAGGCACGAATAGACTCGGAAGCAACACGGTTTGCCTGCTGTTTGCTGTATCCTTTTGTCTGTACATTCGATATATTATTTGCACTCGTATTTAAGGCAACCTGATATGCACTTAATCCTGAAGATGCAATCGTTAATCCAAAAAATGTTGATGGCATGTTAACCTCCTATGCTGCTATCCAAGCTGTGTGATCAGATGCTCGATCATCTCATTAATAACATTAATAAAACGGCTGGATGCATTGTATGCGTTCTGATATTTGATCATGTATGTCAGTTCCTCATCGGAAGAAACGCCGATCACCTGCTGTCTCTGGTTATCAACCGACTGTACTGTCTGTGAAAGATTAGTTGCAGTAGAGTTGTATACATTTCCGTAGGTAGCAACCTCTCCTATCATGGCTGCATAATAATCCTTAAAGCTGTATTTCTTTGTATCATTCGGATTGACAGAAAGGCTTTCTTTATCCCATACTGCTGCAAGTGTTGCCATCAGTGACTGGTCTACATCTCCATTCTGCCGTAAATGTGGAAGTAGTGTTTCATCTGTGATCAATGCGCTGTTCACACTTGTACTTCCCATCGTGTACTGCTTTGTTGTATCAGCCGGATCTTCTTCATTGTATAAATAATAGGTCTTTGTCTCACCAGAAGCCGGATCTGTATAGGAAACCTCCGTATAACGTTCCGTTCCAAGTCTTGTAAATAACTCCTGTGGCGGAAGTTTGCCATCTGATCCCACTGCGCATTTATCTGCATCTAAGATCTTTGTATTTGCTGTTACCGTATAAGTATTGCCATCTGCATCCGTCATGGTAACGGAATTATTTCCTGTCAGGCCTGTAATATAATTTGATGCTTCTGTATTCGGGCATAAAATATCGTTGATCGCTGTTGCGATTCCATGGAATAACTGATCTATCTGTGCCTCGGCACGAAGCATAACTGACATGCCGGTTGTATCATCATAGGTCTTTCCGTCTAATCCAACGATATCCTTGTAATTTGCAACTTTGTCTCCTCTTGCAAGCACAAGCGCCTTAATCTCACCCATATCATTTTTATTTTCCGTGGAAATATCACGGCTGAAATTAAACAAATATGTATATTCACCCTTATCCGGGTCAGAAAGATGTGACCAGTATGGCGTTACAAATCCGGTCACTTTATCTGTCTGCTTTTCTACTTTATAATAGCCGTTTTCGTTAACAAACTCATTGCCTTCCACGCTGACACGCACAACACCATTTGTTTCTTCCTTATAGGAAATATCAACAAGACTTGCCAATTCATCTAATGCCAGATCTCTTGCATCACGCAGTGTCATTGCAGTCTCAATATTTCCTGCCTCAACTTTCTGGATCTGCAGATTCAGCTCACTGATCGTCTTGCCAAGTTCATTGACCTGATCGATATCATCTGAGATCTGTGAATTGATGTTGTACTGATAACTCTTAAGTCCGGAATAAACAGCACTGGATCTGCTCGTAAAAAGCTGTGCTTTCTGAACTACAAGATTCTGATATACGCTATCCTCCGGGTATTTGTAAAGCTCCTGAAATGAGCCCCAGAAATCGGTTAATGCATCCTGAAAAGCCTGTCCCTCTAATTCCTGATAATAGTTCTGCACCTCTGTCAGTGCCTCACTGGTCGATGCATAAAAAGACTGACGGCTTGATTCCGTACGGTATAACCGATCTAAGAATACATCTCTTGAATGGACAACATCTCCGATCGTTACACCAAGACCGGATTGCTGATTGCTGATTGCTGCTGTTGTATTAAATGTGACATAGTCACGGTCTGCAAACAAAACGCTCTGACGCACATATCCTGTTGTGTCTAAGTTCGCCAGGTTGTTTGATGTTACGTTAAGTGCATTCTGACTGCTCTGTAAACCGGCTACGCCGATAAACATACTTCCAAAACCATTTGCCATGGTAGTTCCTCCCTGCTTTTACTATTGCTTCGCGTCGAATCCACTGCTGCCTAAGATATCGCCTGTATTATAGGCATTCTTATCATAGTTGGCAGTCTCAGGTGCCTGTCGCGTACTTCTCAGCAAGGTAAGGTCAAATTCCACCATCTCCAATGCCTGTTTTAAAAGTGCTTCATTCTGTCTGTTTAGCTGCTGCATCTTAGCACCGGCCTCAAGCAGCCTGTCACGCTGTCTGGTAAGTGCTTCCTGTTCTTTTGGCTGCTTGTTAAGATATCCGATCATCTTTGTGATCGTCATCTCTTCCGGGCTCTGACCTAAGACAGTCGCCATATCCGTCAGGACACGGTTTCTTTTATTGGAAAGATTAAGAAGCACGCTCGCAGCATCCTGCTCTCTCGTCGTAACATCCGTAAGATGTTCGATATTGCCCTGCACCACTGCGTCTGTTTTTTCAGTCGCAAGTGTGATCAGTTCCTGATACTGCTTCTCCTCTTTACCCAGCACATCCAAAAGCTCTTCCATTAAACTAGCCACAGATTCATCCTCACTTTTACTTTACTAAAGCATTGTACTTTTCTAATAACTTATTCGCGAAATCATTCATATCCACGTTATAATTACCAGAGTCCAACCTTTCCTTTAGCTGTGCGACTCTATCTTCCCTGATATCCGAAGCATCTGCCACTGCCTGCTTTGCGATCTGGTAATCACGTCCCATAGAAGAGATCTGCACTTCATCGCGTCCGGTGCTCATCTGCTTTGTGTTCTGCACTTTCTGCGTTTTCTCTCTATTGTAAAGTTGTGCCACCTGATTATAAGCTTCTACTCGCATAATGGCATCTCCTTTCTTCCTTGAAATTCGCTTTCTAGTGTTTATATCGGACGAATCATTTTTTTCATTAGCGCAAATATGAAAAAAGAAAATGACAGGTCACCACTTTTCGCAGTATCCTGTCATTTTTCTACTGGTATTCACGGATCAGGCAGTATTGTTTCAGTGGGAAGTTCTTCTCCACAATTCCATACACCTGAAATCCAAAGTTTTTATAAAAATCTACATTTTTTTCATTGTGTGTTTCCAATGATATCATCATGTGGTGTTCCTGCGCATATGCGATCGTTTCATCTAACAGTTTCGCAGCGATCCCATGGTGCTGCATTTCCGGATCGACTGCAAGATAAATAATATGAAGTCTCTGTGTCTGGTGCAGCTGACCGGTCCAGCTTGAGTTCAGGTAATCCCCACCCTTGATAAAATTGTGAAACGTCGCAAGTGTCGGATCTTCCTTGATCAGGAAAGCGTCCGTATGGATCGTCGCCCATGACTCCGTCAGAAAAAAGTGGAACATATTAATGTGTTCCGCCTCATCCGACACGACAAGAATGCTGTTTAATTCTTCGCTGTCCGCAAAAATCTCACATGTCTCATAAAATTCATCCATATCACATTGAAATAATTCCGGCATCAGCCGTTTTCTTATTTCGGCATCCGGGATCAGCGTTTCATAGAGTGGATCATGCGCAAAACAGCGGTATAAAAGCTGCTCTAATTTTGGCAGGTCCTCGCGCTGTACCCGGTATAATTTGTCCGATTTCATATTTTTCTTATCCCCTTTTTATTGTGTCAGAACATTTCCTTTACCGTCTGACTGATTTCTTTTAAGGTCTCGCAGAGACGTCTGGTCTGTTTTTTATAGCATTCCTTTAAGTAATGCAGTTCTTCCCGGTAATCTGTGTCTGCTTCTTTTCTCTTTTTCAGCAGGCATTTCACCACATGGTAGAGATCTTCATGCCCTAACAGCCTGCCGTAACCCCATTTCAGACGATCTTTGGGCTGATTGAACACATAGTCCGTAAAATGGCGGTAAACATATTCATCAAACATAAATGCATACGCATTGTTATCCACCTGATATATTTTTTCCAGTGCTTTATCCACATCAGATTGTTCCAGAGCGTTTACAGAGTCCTGCAATAAGCCAATATTTTTCCACAATATCTCATGTGGGAAAAATACCTCTCCATACCAGTCAATGCGGACAAAATGATCCTGCTCCTGTTTGAATTTTACAAGCAGTTGTTTTTCTCTTTCCCTGTTTTCCGCAAAGAGCTGTTCTGCCTCTTGCATGTTACCTTCTGCAAGAAGTGCGTGGTAGCGGGTATTGATAGCGGCAGTCTCTTCGTAAGACTGTTTTGCTTTTTCCTGTGCCTCTTCTGTTACCTGAATTAATTTTTTTGTGATTGCAGCGATCTGTTCCTGTGTTTCTTCCACTTTCGCTGTGATTTCACTGCCTCCGGCAAGTATGCGCTCTAACACCGGTGTAAAATCAAGCGGCACAACTGCCGTTTCATCCAGTGCTAAGATCAGCAGTGTGAACAGCTCATGGTGCAGCCGGTAAACCGCCTCATCATAAAAATCATCATTATCAAACTGGGAATGGTAATGTGTTTCCATGAAACTTCCGCCGGTAAAATCATTGACCATGGAAGGGATTCCTGCGATTGCCATCGAAAAATCATCTGACCAGGTTTCGATCGGTGCCGTCACGCTTGTCATCTCAGGATAAGCCTTTGTCAGTTCCGGAAGTCCGTCTAAATATTCTTTTATATAATGTACATATTCATAACAGCAGCGGATTCTTGCACGCGTGCCGTGTGCCAGCGCCGGCAGCTCAAAATTCAGATCTGCGATCACTTTTCCGACCCATTCCGGATGTGCGGTAAAAATCTGCTCGTAAGCTCCGGTCGACCAGTCAAAGTTGGAATCAACAACGCCCCATTCCTCTGCCGCCATCGCACAGAACACGATCGTGTTGTTCGGCTTGAATCCGCTTTCAATCAGCGTTTTTGCAATGCCAAACATCATGGCGACTGCCGTATTATCATCTTGAAATCCACTGAAATAGGAGTCATAGTGTGCAGATAACAATACCATGCGCTCCGGGTGTTTTCCCTGAATACAGCCTGAAATGTTATAAGTCGTGCAGTCACGTTTTACCCTGCTGTCGGCCTTCAACCATACGGTTGCTTCTTTCTCTCCATCCAGCAGTTCCCGCAATAATGCAGCATCCTCCCTTGAGATGGAAAATGCCGGTGCATCCTCCGGTCCGGCGATATCCTGTGCGTTGAGTGCCTTCGCATCGACTTCTCCATAACCGCCACACTGCACAGCGATCACTGCCGCCGCACCTTTTAAATGTGCCTGATAAACCGGATAATTGATCCACCACTCATCTCTCTGGTTGATATCCACTAACACCAGTTTTCCGGTTACATCTTTCCCTTCATAATCCGCTTCTGTTCCCTTTCCAAGATACATCAGGGAAAATGCCTGCTCACCGTCCGTTACAAAATCTGTCTGATATGCCCCGAGCAATGCGGTATGCCTTTTTCCCTCTTTCGTTTCAAACGTAAGCTCCGCATTTTTAAACTCCCAGCCATCCACGGTAACCGCATTTTTACATACATCCGACAGTCCAAGTTTTTGCATCTCATCCTTTAACATTTCCCCTGTCAGGAATTCTGCCTTCGAACCCGCAGGACGGTAACCGAGTTTTTCGTTTGAGCGAAACTGCTCCATCCGTTTTGCAAGCTGGTACGAGTAATCCGTATCAATATTTTTTATGACCGCTTCCTGCATTGTCATGTGTGTCACACCTTCTTTTTTGCTGCTATTTTTGCTGTTTTTTGTGTTATCTATTTCTTTTTGTGTTCAAAATATTTCCTGTTTTTGATTATAGCACACTTTTTTGTTATGAACAGTCTTATGGGGGGGATTTTGAGCCGATATAATTATGTGGATGGGTTCGATTCGGATGGACATGGCTGTCGGTATTATTATCGGCGGTGCTTTTACAAGTATTGTGTCGTCACTGGTCGAGGATATTATCAACCCGTTTCTTGGAATTTTCGGTGGCATGAATTTTGACAAGCTGCACTGGAATATTGTTGGGGATGTCACATTGAATTACGGAAAGTTTCTGACTGCTGTGATAAATTTCCTGATCATGGCTTTTGTTGTATTTATACTGGTGAAAGCGTTAAATACCGCTGCATCGAAATTAGCGGTCAAAGAAGATGCGCCGGAAGAGAAAAAGCCAACTAAGATCTGTCCGATGTGTAAAAGTGAGATTGCGATCGATGCCTGCCGCTGCCCACATTGCACCTCTATCTTAGATGCAAAGGCAGTGGAAGCATTTGAGAAAAATTTGTAATTTTCATTTGCCACAGCAGATGAAAATTCAGGTAAGTAATTATACGAAATGTGAATGATACATTACACTAGTTCAGGCTGTCTGTCTTTGTGTCATGAACGATACAAAGCAGGCATGTCTGTCCATCCATTTTCCGATCAGTCCGATCACTTTTCCCATAGTAAATGCGGCTAAAATAGTTCCGATCCCAAGGCCGTCAAGATGTCCTAAAAATGCAAAGGTCAGTCCGGCTGTCACGGCAAGGCAGGTAACATCAAATCCAACTTTGATCTTAGAATAGGTAACGGATGTGATATCCGACAATTCTCTCGGGAATAAATCCGTCGGTATGATCGGCAGTTTGCATCGGTTCGACAAAGCAATTCCAATACAGAGCAAAATATAACTGATCAGAAAATAGATTACACGATATCCCGGCGTCAGCGGCAAAACATTGATCCAGCTCTCATGCACATCCAATAATTCGCTGAATGCAAATCCCACTACAAAACTGAACAGATACTGCGGCACAAATTTTTTCCGCAGGATCATGAGACTTAGCACCAGAAGTCCCTGAAATATATAAGTCCAGGTTCCAAGCGATACGCGTGTGAAAACTTCGGAAAATGCATACGGCACGCTTGATATTGCCGAGATGCCTGCACCGGAATGCAGCATCAGTACAACACCAAGACTGTTGATGGCAACTGCGACCATGAGTGCAAGTTCCCCGCGGACCGTGCGGCGGGATTTTTCTTTCTGTATTTCTGTTTCTTTCATTTTAAATATTTCCTCCCGGGGAAGTTTTTACAGAAGTCCTGCTTCTGCATTTATGGCCATCCCCAAATTTCAGAAACACTTTACACCTTTCTAATTCATTTAACAAATCAATAGTTTTTATAGTTCGATAGACAGTATCTATTAATCGTGATAAAATGAGCAAAACAGGAAGGAAAATCCTCTCCTCGCCATTGGGCTCGGATTTTGCTTCGCAAAACAAGGAGGATTGCCATGAACTTATTCCAGCTTCGTTATTTTGTAACTTTAGCAAAAATGCAGCACTACACAAAGGCTGCACATGAACTTTGTATCACACAGCCGAGTTTAAGCCATGCGATCTCGCAGTTGGAGGCAGAACTTGGCGTGGCACTTTTTGAAAAAAGCGGACGCAATACTACACTCACAAGTTTTGGGGAAGAGTTTTTAATCTGCGCAAACCGCACGCTTGCCACATTGGATTCCGGAGTTTCATCCCTGCAGCGGAGCGCACGCGGTGACGGATTGATCCGGCTTGGCATGCTGCGTTCCCTCGGTGTCAGTTTCATTCCGCAGCTTGCCGCGCGTTATCTGGCATCCCATCCTGAGCATGATGTGCGTTTTACATTTCATACCGGCTCGACCGGCGATCTTGTCAACGGTCTCTCGGCAAGGGATTATGATCTGATTTTCTGTTCCATGCCGCCGGAGACAGAATCGTTAGACACTGTGCCGATCACCCACGAGGATCTGGTACTTATCGTTCCAGACCATCACCCACTGGCAGCAAAACAGTCCGTTGCATTGACGGAAACGCTCATCTATCCACAGATTTATTTTTCCCACGGTTCCGGTATGCGTGCCGTTGTGGACCATCTGTTTTCACAGATCAATGCAGTACCGCAGATTGCCTATGAGACAGAGGAAGCCGAGGTGATTGCGGGACTCACTGCACAGGGTTTTGGCATTGCCGTCGTTCCTTATATGGATCTTTTATTAAAGCTGGATGTGAAGATTCTGCAGATCAGTGCGCCTGTATGGGAGCGTAATCTGTATATGATTCATGACCGGCAGGCGTTTATGCCGCCTGCCGTAAGAAATTTTTGTGAATTTGTTTTAAAAGAATGTAAGTATCCTATGATACCAGATTAATTCTGCCACAGGATCTGTTGTTTTGTGAGCATTGGATAATGCACCGGAACACTTCCGTCAAGATCTTCTCTGTGCATGTCCACCGCCGTGATCTGGCTGTTGGAATATGTGGTGTAGTAATAAATTCCACGGCTTGCATTACAGCAGGAGGTGTAGATCGTGATCTCATATTTTCCATCGGATATCTCGCAGCAGCCTCTCTGCTGGTCGACAGATCCTAAGATATGGAAAAACTGTGCCACACTCTCCTCCTCGGAATCGTCAGAAACTGCGTTCATTTTTGTAAACGCGACTCTCGCAAAACGGGAAGCTGATGAAAGATCACCCGGCAGTCCTAATGCTCCCATGCCACGACTGTACATATTCAGATCCAGTTTATCCGTAAAATGATTTTCCGGCTGTTTTGGTGACAGTCCCATGTAATTATTCAGCATAAACATCTGCTGCTCAAATGGCGGATTGTTTGTCAGGACACCAACCGGATTTTCATGGATATGCAGTCCGTCTTTCATGGATTCTACTGTAATCGATCCACTCTTATCTGAGATGATCCAGTGTAGCATGCCGGACGGCAGATTTTCACTGAACGGCGTATCCACAATATTTAAATCTGCAATCAGCTCCCGCACCTCATCTAACGTTGCGCACTGCGCAAGCACCCATGGAATAAATTCAAAGGATGCCACATTTTTTTTACCGCTTTCTTCCTTATGATAATATGCATTGCCGACAAAATTAAGTCCCGCCATGCCGACGCCTTTTTCGTTCACCGCATCATAATAAAGCGGATAATCTCCTGCCATGTGCGCCATGCCAATGATCGCATAATGTTTTTCCAGATTTTCCGTGTGACGGAAATGAAATGGATAGTTCCGCGGTGTCACCGCGATTTCCTCGCCATAAGAAAATTCATAATCTAATGTTCTTCCAAAATAAAAGTCTTTCGTCAGGTAAGTTGCTGCTGTACACATAAAATTCTCCATTCTTATATTGTTTTCAAGCCGGGGCTTTCGTGCGAAAAATCTAGCCAATCTCGTCCACGTTTGCCCCACGCAGTTTAATTCCGTCTGTCTGTTTTAAATCCTGCTGGTATGGATTCGACTCATTATAATATCTGATCTGTGTGTCCGTCACACCACCGGAAATATAAGAACGGCCACATTCCGGGCAGACCGATGTCTGGACTCTGACGAATGCAGATACCACTTCGCCGTTTTGCGTGGCAGCTTTGTGATACGCATTGGAAACATGCTGCCCCTCATGTGCCCGGACAGCAGAAGATGCCGCTTCCGGTGAAATATGCGCAGCATTTTTAAAGGAAACGTTCGCTTCGTTAGAGCCATCAACATATTTGCGGTTTTTACAGGTCTGGCACTCTGTGGTCTTAGATTTATCGACCGCGCCTTTTTGTCCCAGTTCATCTTTATTATTAACATTATTCCGCTGATTTAAATTATTATCATAGGAATCTGTGATATTCCATTTGTATCCATCCACGCCACCGATCATAACGCTCCTCCCCTCCATCCCCATAGGTCTTTTATACCCAAGATTCATCATACGGCAAATCTGCAATTCAATATGCCAATTTTTACAGTTGAGATAATATGATTAGGGTGTCAAAAGGTGGTTCATAACTTAGCGATTGTCAAATTGCACAAAGCCGAGACTGTTTTTGTGACTTTGGGAGAAAATTAGAAAATCTTAGTATGCCTGTCTATTTACAGTAATGTTCTGCCACGGACGGCAGAACAAGGCTTCACGAGCCATGGAAGGCTCGTTGAATGCCGTTTACGTCACTCTGTGAAAAACTGATTCAGGCATACTTAGTTTTTCTTATTTTCGGACAACGGAACAAAACAAGTTCGGTTTTGTGCAATTTGACAGACCCAAAATTGAAAACCACCTTTTGACACCCGAATCATAATATGCGACAAATACGAAATTCATCCTACTAATTTTCATAACTGCAGGTTTCAAAATTGCTCGTTCACCTTTATTATACGCCCGATCTTACCGTCTTTCAATCCGTCTTCTGATTCTCCTCCATAAAACAGCCGACAAAATAACTGCTGCATAATCCGTCAATGCCTGTCCGTAAATGACACCGTTTAACCCCATACACGCATTTAACAGGTACAAAAGCGGTATCAGAAGCAGTCCCTGACGCATAACGGAAAGTATCGTCGCCGGAAATGAATTTCCTACTGACTGCATACAGTTCATATTGACAAATAACAGCCCTATGACCGGCCCGGAAAGCATGTAGGCGATCAGCATTTTTTTGTATACCGTTCCACGGAAACAAACCGCTTGTGATCTCCAGAACCATAGTTATATCCCAGAAGCGGCTGCACTCCGTTTGCCAGTCCCATCTGTAAAAATGTGATAAACATGTTTGCCTTAAACACGATGCCGATCGCCGCCACCGGCGCATTGCCGTATGCCACTAAGATCTGGTTTAACACGATCGTGGACACACTCATCAGCATGGAAAAAACAGCGGTCGGCAGTCCGGTCACACATACTCCGCTCAAAATGCCGTCTTTGCAGGTAAAATATTTGATAGAGATGGAAAAACATTTACTTTTCTTTAAAAAATACCACAGGTAATAGATGCCTGCCAAAATATTTCCGATTGTCGTCGCAACTGCGGCTCCCGCAGCTCCCATCCCCATACCGCTGATCAACACCGGATCTAACACGATATTGGCGACGGTGCCGATCATACTGCCGATCATTGCCTCCTTGCTTGCACCCTCCGCGCGCACAACAAAACTTGCCGCTGCAGACCAGATGATAAACGGCGCCCCGTATGCAATGTGAAAAGTGTATCCTTTTGCATAGAGAAACGTCTGCTCGTTTGCTCCGAACATATTTAAAACTGGCGTCATAAATACCATTAAAATGACTGCAAGTGCTACACCGACGACCAGGGATGCATATGTCACAAACGCGGATACCTGTTTCATTCTTTTTTCATTTTTCTCTCCCATCGCCATGGATGCAGCCGCACTGCCGCCCATTCCAAACATGTTGACAAATGCCATAAACAGTATAAAGATCGGGTTTGTCAGGCTGACTGCCGCCACCTGCAGCGGATCGCCGGTCTGTCCGACAAAAAAAGTATCTGCCATGTTGTATACAACTGTTACCAGACTGCTGATCACACTCGGGATCGCCATCTTTGCAACCGCCTTCGGGACGGGAAGGCTGCTCATCAGTTCATTTTCGTTCATTTTTTCTCCTTTCTTTCGGTGGTTTTTCATGAAAAAACGCTTTCACACGAATTACCATTTCTACACCGATATATACATACTTTAACGGGGGCAGTTTAGTCAGAATCCAGATTTTCCAGCATTTTCTGTGCCACTCTCAAAAAGATTTCTTTTTCCTCTTTTGAAATTCCCCGCAGGAGCAACGCTTCGGACTCTTCAATCTCCGCGCGAAGCGCATCTTTGATGCCTGCCGCTTTGTCCTGAAATACGATTCTTTTATAGCGGGCGTCATTTTCCTCCGGCACGCGGTCAAGTATTATTTGTTTCTAAAAATTCTATTTCGCGGGACCTTTTTCCTGATTTTGGAAGCTTAATAACATGCATCCTGCTATCCTCAATATATAATGGGCGAAAGTTCCTTTGTCCAAGTCTCTTTCGCCCATTTCTTCTTTCTTTTTAACATTTTCACAGCCATTTCGGGCGAAAACATCTTCTGTTCTCCTGTTTTCGCCCTGATTTTTTCATTTTCGCGGGCTATTGGCTTCATCCTTATAACGCTTTCGCCCATTCTCTTCTAAATCTCCATTGGTCTTCGATAAAAATGGGGGAATCTCTTTCGTTTTCACTTCATTTCACCCATTTCTTCCTTTTTATACCCCCTGCACGATTTCATTTAAGAAATACGCGTGCACCCTTGCATCTTCACTCACTTCCGGGTGAAAACTGAGCGCAAGCTGGTTTTTGTAGCGGACTGCTACCGTATTGCCATCCACTATCGCCAATGTCTCCACCTGCGGATTTAAAATTTCATCAATATATGGTGCACGGATAAAATTCATCCGGTAAGTTCCAATGTGTGCAATCTCTGCGTCCGTGACAAAGCTTCCGAGCTGTCTGCCATAGGCGTTGCGCTTCACGCTTACCGGCAGGGTTTTTAAATACGCTCTGTCATCGTTGGAAACACGCTCTGCTAAAAGGATCAGCCCTGCACAGGTCGCAAGCACCGGTGTACCCGCTTCGATCAGTTCTTTTAACTGGTCAGACATGCCAAGATCTCTAAGCAGTTTTCCCTGTACCGTGCTTTCACCTCCGGGAAGCACGATCCCCTGCAGTCCGCCATTCTGCACAGACTCTTCCAAATCCTTTTTCTGACGGATCAGGAATGTATCCGCGCCAAGCCCGTCAAGCATCGCCTGATGCTCCGCAAATGCGCCCTGCACCGCAAGGATTCCGATTGATACTTTTTCTGACATGATATTCTCCATTCTTGCGCTGTTTTTTGCGCATCTCAAGTTTGTGCGTAAGCACAAATCCTGCGTGTGAAAAATCTTATTTTTCACACTAATCTCCATTTCTGAGCAATTTATTTCCCACGCTCTGCCATAAGCAGCTGTATCTCGTCCTCGTTGATGCCGACCATCGCTTCTCCTAAATCTTCAGATAACTCTGCAATCAGTTTTGCATCATTGTAATTGGTCACTGCCTGTACGATTGCTGCTGCACGTTTTGCCGGATTGCCGGATTTAAAAATACCCGAACCTACAAATACGCCCTCAGCGCCAAGCTGCATCATCAGTGCCGCATCTGCCGGAGTTGCCACACCGCCTGCTGCAAAGTTTACAACCGGAAGTTTTTTGTGGTCATGCACATATTTTACTAGATCATATGGAACCTGAAGCTGTTTTGCTGCCTCGAAAAGTTCATCTTCACGTTTTGCCGCAACTGCCGCGATCTCGGAGTTGATCAGTCTCATATGATGTACCGCCTGAACCACATCACCGGTTCCCGGTTCCCCTTTGGTACGGATCATCGCTGCACCCTCAGCGATTCTTCTGAGTGCCTCTCCTAAATTTTTTGCTCCGCAGACAAACGGCACCTGAAATTTTGTCTTGTCAATGTGGTAAACATCATCTGCTGGAGAAAGCACTTCACTCTCGTCAATGTAATCGATCTCTAATGCCTGTAAGATCTGTGCCTCCGCAAAATGACCGATTCGGCATTTTGCCATAACCGGAATGGAAACCGCACCCTGAATCTCCCTGATCAGCTTCGGATCACTCATTCTTGCCACACCGCCTGCCGCTCTGATATCCGCCGGGATCCGCTCTAATGCCATAACCGCACATGCTCCTGCTGCCTCTGCGGTTTTTGCCTGCTCGGCATTTGTGACATCCATGATGACACCACCCTTTAACATCTGTGCCAGTTCACGGTTTAATTCATACTGCTCTTTTGTATTATTTATATTACTCATAACTAACTTTCTCCTTTTTCAGACAACCAGTTTGATTTTCTGCGCAGTTTTTCAAACAGTTACTCTGTATCAATTTCTTTCCGGATCCTGATGTTATGAAGTATAAGAAAAAACTGGATGCATGAAAACATCCAGTTTTTTCTTTTTCAGCCATGCCAGTTTGTAATTAACATGATCTGAGCATTCATTTTTTATTTCAATCCATGATACCATATCAGCACCAATAAATCTTCTATGCCCGGACTGCCCAGCGCATCTTCGTAGACCGCGCTCTTCCATTCTGTGCACATTCCTGTGCACTCGGTCTTACAACATCTTTTGAATAATCTGCATAAATTCCTGCCCGATAGCCTTCTTTTAATGCTTTTTTGACCAGTTTATCCTCCCCGGAATGAAACGTGAGGATCGCCACACGTCCACCTGGTTTTAAGGCGTCTGGCAGTTTTTCCATGAATTCATATAAGACCTCAAACTCACGGTTCACATCGATGCGGAGTGCCTGAAATGTACGCTGACAGGTCTTTTTGATCGTGTCCTTTTTTTCTTTTTCCGGCAGAAAATCCAGTGTTTTTTCAATCACTTCGCGCAATTTTGTCGTCGTGTCGATCCGGCTGCCCTTTCGTATCTCGTCGGTGATCGCCTTCGCAAGCTCCTCACAGTAAGGTTCATCGGAATTTTCATAGAGCATTCCGGCAAGTTCCTCCCTTGTGATGGTATCAAGACGTTCTGCCGCGCTGATTCCTGCTTCCTGATTTAAGCGCAGGTCAAGTGGGCCATCCACCTTAAATGAAAATCCACGCTTTGGATTGTCGATCTGCATGGAAGATACACCCAGATCCGCTAAAATGAAATCAAAACCGCCGACTTCTTTTGCGATCTCATCGATCGTACAGAAATTCTGCAGCCGGATCGTCAGGATATCCTCTCCGTACCCGAGTTCTTCCAGTCTCTTTTTCGTCTTGGCGGACTCCTCCGGGTCAACATCGGTTGCATAGATATGCCCCTGTCCGTTCAGACAGGCAAGCATTGCTTTTGTATGCCCTCCATATCCTAACGTAGCATCAAAACCGGTCTCGCCCGGCTGGATCTTTAAGGTATCAAGGATTTCCTGCACCATAATGGAAATATGCATTCCTGCCGGCGTGTTTCCCTTTTTGATGACATGTTCAATCGTATCCTGGTATTTTTCCGGCTGAAGTTCTTTATATTTCTCTTCAAACTTCCTGGGGTATTTTCCCTTGTAACGTACACGCCTCTTGTGCGGTGTCTGCTGTTCCTGTTCCATATGTCTGTCCTTTCTGTTTCCAAATCATAGTTTCAAAAAATATTTCTTATGATGATCTCAAAACCATCCTTTTCCATGAACAACTAATGTCTTTCATTATAATTGCTGGATTGGAACAATTCAATGCCTGATTGCTTTGCGCATTATAAAAAATCCCACAACACAAAAAATGCCCTCTTCTGAGAGACATTTACCCGCCTGCTTAGAAAAGAGCATTTTTACTTCATCTGAATTTGTATTCACTGACAAACTGCATGTAATCCCAAATTACATGTAATCCCAAATTACATGTAATCCTAAATTACATGTAATCCTAAATTACATAGAATCCCAAGTTTACACCATCATCCGTATCTACTAGATATTCAGCAGATCACTAAATACTTTCAGTGCACCGTCTGTCTCATGTGCAAGAACACGTTTTGCAAGGACTTTACCAAGCTGAACACCTTCCTGGTCGAAGCTGTTTACATTCCATAAGAATCCCTGGAACATAATCTTATTCTCGAAGTGTGCTAATAACGCACCAAGAGAGCCAGGATTTACCTGATCACCGATAATGATGCTGGATGGGCGGCCGCCCTCGAAGTTCTTGTTGCGGTTCTCATCGGATTTACCACATGCAAATGCAACGATCTGTGCTGCAACGTTTGCACACAGTTTCTGCTGGCTTGTGCTGTCCTGGATCACAACATCGGTTCCGATCTGGTTATTCTTAAATCCAACGAACTGAAGTGGAACAATGTCGGTTCCCTGATGTAATAACTGGTAGAAAGAGTGCTGTCCATTTGTTCCTGGCTCACCAAAGATCACCGGGCCTGTCGGATAGCTGACCGGCTCACCGAAGCGGTTTACAGATTTACCGTTTGACTCCATGTCAAGCTGCTGTAAATGCGCAGGGAAACGGTTTAATGCCTGGGAATATGGCAATACTGCAGTGCAAGGATAACCTAAAACGTTTCGCTCATATACACCGATCAGTGCATCAAGCATCTCAGGGTTCTTTAATACATCTTCATTTGCGGAAAGTTTATCTTCGGCTGCTGCACCCTCTAAGAACTGTGCAAATACTTCCGGTCCGAATGCCAGGGATAAAACGGCTCCGCCGACTGCGGAAGTGGAAGAGAAACGTCCTCCGATATAGTCATCCATGAAGAAAGCTGCCAGGTAGTCATCGCTCTTTGCAAGCGGGGATGTCTCACTGGTAACTGCGATCATATGTTTCGAAGCATCTAATCCTGCTTTCTTTAATGCGTCTTTTACGAAAGATTCATTTGTTAATGTCTCAAGTGTGGTACCTGATTTGGAAACCAGTACGAAAATAGAGTGTGCCACATCAATGGAATTTAAAACTGCTGCTGCATCATCCGGGTCAACGTTGCTGATGAATTTTGCTTCCATCTTGAATGTGTTGTTTTTCTTTGCCCAGTTTTCTAATGCAAGATACATAGCACGAGGACCAAGATCACTGCCGCCGATACCGATCTGAACAACTGTTGTAAACTTCTCACCTGCTGCGTTTGTGATCTCGCCTGCATGTACTTTGTTTGCAAAATCAGCAATGCGGTTCTGCTGCTCTACATAAAAAGCACGTTTGTCCACGCCGTCAGCGTTTACTGCATCACCAAGCTGTCCACGTGTCATATGATGAAGTACCAGACGTTTTTCACCGGTATTTACAACTTCACCATTGTAGAGAGCTTTAAATTTTTCTGCAAGCTGTGCCTCTTTTGCAAGTTTTACGAGTGCATCAAGCACATCATCATCAACAGCTTTTGCTGCATAATTGTAAGAAAATCCCTCAGCCATAGGAATGCTGTAATTTTTTACACGCTCTGCACCGTTCTCGCCTGACATTACTTCTGCAAGGTTTACGCGGGAAGCCTTTGAAAGTTCCTTATAGGAATCAAGGGTGTCTAAGTTGTTCCAGGTAATCATAATGTCCTCCTTGTTTTTCAGAGAGAAATACCCTCTCCATAAGAATCGAGCATTTTCCTCCATAAATATATTTTTAGGTACTTAAAATTTTTTAGCTTAAGTGATTATACTATTAAATATCTGCAAGTTCAAGCCTCTGCCTTAAGATCACGAAAAATCACTAAAAAAATTAAAAAATTGTGCACTTACGACCATGTCTGTAATTTTCAGACGGACATTATTTTCCCTTTTTGAACGATGTTTTTTATCTGCAGATCTTTATCCAGCAATAGCAGGTTTCCATAATTTCCAACTGCAATCTTACCGTAATCTTTCTCCACACCGATCGATTCTGCAGGATTTTCAGTTGCTGCCAGGACTGCATCCTCGAGCGGTATTCCCATATTCAGTACACAGTTTTTCATGCAGTCAAACAGGTTTGTGACACTGCCTGCGATAACACCCGGATCTTTTGTCAGGACGGCTTTTCTGCCTTTTACGGTCACGCCCTGCCCACCAAGCTGGTAGTCCCCGTCCAAAAGTCCCGTAGCTTCCATACTGTCTGAGATCAGAATGACTTTATCTGCCCCGAAAATGCGGAATGTCGTTCTCACCATCGCCGGATGAATATGAATACCGTCTGCGATCAGTTCCACCTCGGCTCCTGCCTCAAGTGCCGCTATGATGGGTCCCGGCTCCCTGTGATTGATCCCCGGCATGGCATTATAGAGGTGTGTCATATGGCCCACGCCTTTTTCCAATGCCTCGCGCGCCGTATCGTAATCACTGCAGGTATGCGCGATAGAGATTTTTACCTTGTCATGGCACTGTTCGATAAATTCCATCGCACCTTTTTCTTCCGGTGCAATATCTACCAGTTTGATCAGCCCGCCGCTTCTCTCCTGCAGACGCAGAAACATTTCTTTATCTGCCGGCATAATATATTCCGGATTCTGCGCCCCGGCTTTTTTTAAATTGATAAACGGGCCTTCCATATTGATGCCGACTAAATCCGCTCCGGTATCTTCTTTGTAATCTGCCGCCTTGTCCATGACATGTCCTAAGATTTCTTCATTATAGGACATTGTCGCTGGGCAGATGGCAAGAACACCATTTTTTGCCTCATACTCTGCTATTTTTAACAGTTCTTCTTTCGATGCCTGACAGAAATCATAGCCTACCGCCCCATGAAAATGAATATCCACAAGTCCCGGTATCGCATACATGCCTTCCCCGTCGATCACATCCTCATCTGTGGCAGTAATCTGACCGTTCTCTGCGATCTCTGCGATCCGTTCATCTTCGATCCTGACATCTTTCTTTTCAAACTTATGATCTTCTGTATAAACCAATGCATTTTTTATGATCATTTTGGATTTTCCCCCTTTTAAATCTCCGAAAGTGCATCCTCATCTGCGATCAGTGTGAAATCCGGATGCATCTGCAGAATGGATGCCGGGACTTCCGGTGTGACCGGTCCGGTAAATGCTTTTTTGATGATATCCGCCTTGTTTTTTCCATTTGCGATCATGATGACTTTCTTTGCCTGTACGATTGGCAGGATACCCATGGTATATGCCTGACGCGGAACTTCATCCTTACTCTCAAAAAATCTCTTGTTTGCCTCGATCGTGCTCTCCGTCAGTTCCACACAGTGTGTATTTTTTTCAAAATGATCCGCCGGTTCGTTAAAACCGATGTGTCCGTCCAGGCCAATTCCAAGAAGCTGCATATCAATACCACCGGCTGTTTCTATGATCTTGTCATATTCCCTGCAGACTTCCTCACTGTTAAGATTTTCTCCGTTTGGAATGAAAATGTGGTCTTCCCTTACATTTACATGTTTAAACAGATTTTCCTGCATAAAACTCCAGTAGCTCTGTTCGTGGTTTCTTTTGATTCCTCTGTATTCATCCAGATTGATCGTCGTAACCCCGGAAAAATCAACCTCACCGTTGTTATATGCTTCCACGATCTTTTTATATGCCCCCACAGGTGAACCACCGGTAGCAAGTCCTAAAACCGCATCCGGTTTTAAATTTACCTGTCCTAAAATCAAATTTGCTGTCTTTACAGAAACCTCATCATAGTTTTTCACTTTAATAATTCTCATGTTATTTTCCTCCCTCTCCCTACTGGTATGAATCATATGACATCATAAAACGTTCTTTTACCGGCTTTGTATCAACCCCACATAACAGGCAGCACATGATACATGCGCCATATACCGGCGGATAGTCCGGAACGTCTAATTCAATATCCGGATGCAGCATCTCTTTTAACATTTCCCGGAATGCCGGTTTCTGTTTTAAAATTCCGCCGGATGCAACCACATATTTTCCGATATCATAATGATCCACGGCAAAATTGATAAGTTCCGCTAAACATGCTGCATTGTTCTTTAAAATCTGCTCGGCGATTTTATCCCCATTTTCATATGCCAGAAATACGCACGGCGTAAATGAAGCGATATAGGACTGGTTTTTACTGTAGATGTCCTGGATGCTCTCCCATACCGTATTCCCTAACTTTTCCTCAACAAGATCCGTCAGTATCGTATGTTCTCCGATCCCGTCCCTTGCATCCTGCGCTGCACAGATCGCATCCCGTCCGATGTGGTAGCCGCTGCCGCCTTTATCAAGCAGATAGCCGCGCCCGCCAAAATGCTTTAAATTTCCATTCTGGTTTGCGTAAATGATCATTCCGGTTCCGCTGATTGCAGCCACACACCGGTCAAGATTTTTTCCACAGGCAATGACGTTATAGATGTCATTTTCGCACTGGATTTTTACTTTCGGATATTTTTCTTTTAACATCTTTTTGATCTTTGATGTATTGTTTCCGGAATCTAATCCTGCAGCACCCACAAAGATTCCGCTGATCTTCCCCTTGATCTTCATGAGCGTATCAATGCCAAGCTGCAGGATGTTCATTGCCTCCTCCATTCCTACCGTATTCGGATTGCAGCCGTCAAGGACGATCCTGTTTAAAATTCTTCCGCTTTCCGAAAATAAAACAAACTCTGTTTTCGTTCCCCCGCCATCGATTCCGATCATCATCTTTTCACTGTCACTGTTTTCACCGATCAGCGTATCAATGGAAACATCTAAAATCTCTGAGATCACACAAAGATTTTCGACACTCGGACAGGACAGTCCACACTCCCATTTGGATACCGCCTGTGGGCTGATTCCTAATTTTTCCGCAAATTCATATTGATTCAGTCCTCTTTTATTCCGGTATGTTTTGATGTTTTCCGCCATTGTCATGATATCAAACATTTCGCATCCCCCATCTCGTTTTTCTAATTTCATTATAAAAACTAATGGTTGATTTTTCAAGCATGTGCCGGTTGTTATTTCTTTTTACGCATCAACTATCAGTTGACATTGAACAAGGAGTCGCTTGCGACTCTTTCGCGCTCGAGCGGTGCTGTTTACAGCTAACTTCTACTCCGCGAGATGCGCATCCCGCCCGGAGGGCTTTTTAATTCATAGGACGTAATTTCCTGTGAATTAAAAAAGCAGAGCTGACATTGTACATGTACAATGCCGCTCTGCAAAAGTGTAACTTTCTGTGAATCTATTTATTCAAAGTTTCTTGTAAAGTTTTTCTTACCGCACCAGGACCTGCGATTTCTTTTACAAATAATTCTTCAATTTTTTCTCCAATACCGGCTTTATAGAGATCGATCCCAAAAATATTCTCATTGGATAAAATACCTTTTAACTGTCCTGTATAAGACTCCCTGTCACCGACTTTTACATCTCTTAATGCTTCCGTCAGCTCTGCAAGCATCGGATCCGAAGATAAGTCGAACTTTTCTCCCTGATCATCCACTCCTAGAAGATATCTGCACCATCCTGCAATTGCAAGCGGAATGGCTTTTAATTTCTTTGCATCTCCGTAACGTTCCACATAAGATTTAATCGTTTCTCCGTAACGGATCCCCACTTTCTGGGAAGTATCTGTTGCTATACGCTGAGGCGTATCCGGCATAAACGGGTTTGGGATCCGCACATTGATCACTTCGTCTACAAACGCTTCCGGTGATAAAATGCCAGGATTCGTAACCACCGGCATGCCCTCCACCGGGCCGATTTCATGAACCAGTTTATTGAGTTCCTGATCTTTCATTTCATCCGCAATCAACGTATACCCTAAAACACATCCATAAACTGCGAGTGCAGTATGAAGCGGATTCAGACAGGTCGTAACTTTCATTCGTTCCACCTTGTTTACCGTATCACGGTCTGTCATATAAACACCCGCCTTTTCCAATGCCGGTCTTCCATTTGGAAAATGATCTTCAATGACCAGATACTGCGGACCTTCTGCATTCACAAACGGTGCGATATATGTATTTTTTGCTGTGATCACCGGAGCAATATCTTCTACTCCAAGTTCTTCTAAAGACTTACAAACGGATTCTGCCGGTCTTGGTGTGATTTTATCGATCATAGACCATGGGAATGATACCTGATTCTCATCGGAGATATAGTTTACAAATTCGCCGGTCACATATCCTCTTTCTTTCCACTCTTTCGCCATCGCAAGAACTGAATTTCTTAATTTTTCCCCGTTGTGGGAACAGTTATCCATGGAAACGACCGCAAGCGGGGCTTTCCCTGCTTTAAAACGTTCATTCAACAGGGCGCAGACAACCGCCATTGCAGACACTGGTTTTTCCGGTCCATTTTCAATATCTTTCCGGATAAATGGAAAATAATTTCCATCCGCGCCTTTTAACGCATATCCCTTTTCCGTGATCGTAAAAGATATCATCTGCAGGCTCTTATCTGTAAATATCTCTTTCAGACGGTTCCATTCATCCGGCACATCCGACCGGGCTTTGACTGCTTCTGTCAATGAGCCCAGTATCTTTTTATCGGTCGATCCATCCGCTTTTAATGTCACAGCTAAAACAAGGTTATCATACGGTCTGTATATTTTGTCTACCACATCAAAATCAAAGGTTTCCACACAGGTAATTCCTTTTTTCATTTCACCGGAAGAAATCAGTTCGTCTGCGATTCCTCCTATAAAAATACGAAAGATATTTCCGGCTCCAAAATGTACCCACACCGGAGCTTTTTTTGTTTCCTCTGCCACTTTTTCAATATCGTATGCAGGAAGGTCAACACCTGCATTTTTCCACTGTTCTTTTTCCTGTAATCCTTCTAATGTCAGTCTCATTACCTTTCCCCTTCCTTCTTCGCTGCTTCCCACAATCCACAAAGATATGCGGCACCTAATGCCCTGTCATAAAGTCCATATCCCGGCATTGCTTTTTCTCCCCAGATCATTCTTCCATGATCCGGGCGGATCGGTCCATCGAATCCATCTTCATAGAGTGCCTTCATCACGGCATACATATCAAATGTGCCGTCCTCACTCAGATGTGCACTCTCTTCGAAGTCTCTCATTCCATCATTGAATCTTAAATTTCTGATATGTGCAAAATGAATTCTTCCTTTTAACATATGAATGGTTGCAATCAGATCGTTATTTAAGTTTGTGCCATAAGAACCCATGCAGAATGTCACACCATTATGTTTATTTGGAACCATATCCATCATTCTCTTCAGCTTTTCCTGTGAGGATATGATCCGCGGCAGTCCAAATACACTCCAGCCCGGATCATCCGGATGGATTGCCATGTTAATGTCATATTTGTCGCAGATCGGCATGATTGCTTCCAGAAAATACTTCAGATTTTCAAAAAGTTTTTCCTCATCAATCCCTTTGTATAATGCAAATAAATCTTTGATTTTCGCCATACGCTCCGGTTCCCAGCCAGGCATGACCGTTCCGTTCATGTCACCTTTAATGGCATCAAACATTTTTTCCGGATCCATTCTGTCAATTGCATCCTGATTATATGCCATAACAGTGGTACCATCTTCTCTCACACGGTCTAATTCTGTTCTTGTCCAGTCAAATACCGGCATGAAGTTGTAGCAGACCATATGGATATCCGCTTTTCCGAGGTTTTCCAATGTCTCAATATACGCCTGGATATCACGATCCCTGCCTTCTCCGCCCGTCTTGATCGCGTCGCTGACATTGACACTCTCAATTCCAGCCAGATGAAGTCCTGCGTCTTCCACTTCTTTTTTCATTGCAAGGATCTCATCCGGATTCCACACCTCTCCGGGCAGTTTGTTGTATAACGTAGTGATAATTCCTGTTGCATAGCGTGTCTGTCTGATCTGTTCTAAAGTTACGGTATCATAATCTTTTCCGAACCATCTCATTGTCATTTCCATTTTTCTGATCTCCATTTCTATTCTTATATTCAAATCTTTGCCATCTTTTATTTACCCGAGGAAAAAATTCATTGGAGCCGTTACAAGTACAGGGAATAAAACCATAAGCATTAAAATTACTACTTCTGCCAGCAGGAACGGCCATATGGATTTTACCATTCTCTCCATGTTGATTTTACCTGCGCCACAGGCAACATTTAATACCGTACCTACCGGAGGTGTAAGTAAGCCCAAAACTGTCATTAAAATAAATACAACTCCAAAATATGCAACGTCAATTCCTGCAGCTTTTACTGCCGGCAGTAATACAGGTGTCAGGATCATAATCGTAGGTGTTACATCCATGGACGTTCCAACAAGAAGCACGATCAGACAAATAATTAACATTAACGCTGTCGGATGCTCAATAAATGGTGCCAGAATACCGGTAACGATAGATGGAACATTTGCTACTGTCATCATCCAGGAAGATACCATTGCTGCTGCAGCGAGAAACATGATTACAGAAGATGACTTTGCCGCAGAAACAAGGCATTCCATCAGCATGCTGATTTTTAATTCTTTGTATACAAACAGTCCGATCACTAATGCATAAACCGCTGCAATAACGCCTGCCTCTGTCGGTGTAAATTTACCACTGCGAAGTCCAACCAAAATAAATACCGGAAGGATCAATGCCCAGAGTCCATCGAGCAATGCTTTTGCAACCTGTTTTGCTGACTGTCTCTCTGCCTTTGCAAGATTATCTTTTTTCGCAATAAAGAACCATAATACACACAAAGCCCCAGACAAATACACTGCCGGTGCAATACCGCCCATAAATAATTTTGTGACAGAAACCCCTGCCTGTACGCCAAAAATGATCATTGGCACAGAAGGCGGCATGATCGGGGATAAAATATTTCCTGCTGCGATCAGTCCGGTACAGGTATCACGCTTGTAACCCGCACGCACCATCATAGGAATGAGAATTGCTCCAAGGAATGCAGTGGACGCAACTGCTGATCCGATCATACTTGCAAATAATAAGATTGCCATAATTGCGACATAACCAAGTCCACCGCGGACATGTCCAATGATCGCATTTGCCGCATTTACAATACGCTTTGTAATACCGCCACGGTTCATAAATTCACCCGCCATGATAAAGAAAGGTACTGCCATCATGGAAAAGGAATCTGCACCAGAAAATAAATTCTGGGACAAAATCTGTGCGTTAAAACCATTCAGATATAACATCATACATACACCGCTAAATAAAAGCGCGAAGCAGATCGGAAGACCGATCAGCATACCACCGATCAAGGCAGCCAGAAATACCACTAATGTCATTTTATTTTCCTCCCTCTTCTCTCAATCTTCTTGCATATTCTTCATCAGAAAGATTCTCTGCACCATCTTTTGCTTCTGCAGCGATCTCATCATCATCCGAAGTACTCATCGTAACAATCTCAGAGATCTTCGAAGGATTTTTCAGAGCAAAAACGATGTTTATCACCGCCATAATTGCAATCGCCACACCTGTGATGATTCCGGCAAAATATAATACCGAATACGGAATCCCAAGTGCTGCTGTTTTTGAGGCAGTATTCTGTGCCACCATTTTTTCAGAACCCCACACTAAAATAATCATTAAGATCGCAATAATTGTCTGGGATACAATATACATTACCATCTGAACCTGTGGCTTCATTCTGCTGATGAGTGTATCCACGCCAAGATGTGCATTGGCACGCATTGCACTGATTGCTCCGATATAGGTAACGTATACAAAAAGGTATCTTGCCAGTTCTTCTGACCAGGTCAGACCGGCATTAAAAAAGGTTCGAAGTACAACATTCAAAAATACAAAGAACACCATTAAGCCGGTAAGAATACCTGTAAAATAGTCAATACCTTTAAATAGCTTATCTACTAATTTGTTCATAGTCTGCTTCTCCTTACTCTACTTTAATGTCATCTACCATTTTTCTGACATCATCTACCCAGTCATACTGTGCATTCAAATAATCATAAACCGGCTGTATTTTCTCTTTCATCGCTTCTCTGTCCTCATCGGAGAGTTCTGTAACGACCAGCCCGTTATCTTTCATAAACTGCTTGTCATCTGAAAGCTGCTCCTCATACAAATCCCATGCATAATCTGATGCTGCCTGTGAAGCCTCTTCAAATGCTTTCTGATCGTCTGTACTCAGACTGTTCCAGAACTCATCGCCTGCAAACAGCTCCAGTGATGAAACAATATGATTTGTCTCATAAACATAATCCTGAACTTCATACCAGCCTTCTGTCTTTACCGTGGCAAGCGGATTGTCCTGTCCATCTGCCACTCCCTGCTCCAATGCCGTAAACACTTCTCCCATATCCATGATAACAACGTTGGCTCCAAGACTTTCGGCAAGTTTTACATGAATTGGGTTATTGGGCATCCTAAGCTTCTGTCCGTTGAAATCATCAAGGCTTTCCAGCTTCTTATTAGATGTAAACGCTCTGGCCCCGTTTGGATACCAGGAAAGCAGCTTCAATGGCTGTGTACTCTCAAGGTCTTCTGCAATATATTCCCCAAGTTCTCCCTGATAACAAACCCTTGCATGTTCTACGCCGTCAAACAGGAATGGAAAATCCGGGATAGACATTTTCGGTGTTTCAGACCACATGGTTGTTCCGACTACGCACATTTCCACGATTCCACTTTTCGTATAGTCATACGTCACCTTTTCACTTCCAAGAACGCCGGAATTATAAATCTGGATATCGTAACGTCCATCTGTCGCCTCTTCCACCATCGGTTTAAATACATCCGTTAATGCCTGTGCGGCAGGTGTCTGATCTGATACACAGACCGCGATTTTTACTAATTTACCTCCACTATTTTCACCGGTCGATGAACAGCCTGTAAAAAGTCCTGTCATCATTGAACCGATCAGTAATGCACTTGCGCCTCTTTTTACCGCATTTGCAAGTCCCATAATCACTTTCCTCCTAAATGAAATGTTTGTAAGTTATCTCTGGTGTTTCGTTTGCATGCTAGTATGGTAGTATATCTGTTTTATTTTTTCAAGATGTATATTTTAACATATTATCAACCATATTTTTGTCTATTTTGCATAATTATCATTTGTTTTTTCTTTCTATATTGACTTCTTTTTTCTTTTGTGTAGAATACTAGTATGTAAGTTACCTTTATGGTGTTCATAAATAATCTATCACATATTCAGATAAGGAGACTATTATGAAAGCCGTACAAATTATAAAACCAAATCAATTAGAAGTTATCGATGTTGAAAAACCTGTCATTGATTCCAAAAATAATGTATTAGTAAAAATGACCGCTGCCGGAATCTGCGGATCTGATGTTGGAATTTACCATGGCACCAATGCCGCAGCTACCTATCCGCGTATTATCGGACATGAAATGGTCGGTGTCGTTGCCGAAACAGGTGATACTGTTTCTTCTTTAAAAAAAGGAGACCGTGTTATCATCAACCAGGTTACAAGCTGTGGTCACTGCTATCCATGCTCCAAAAACCGTGGCAATGTGTGTGACAGCCTTAAAGTACGAGGTGTACATATTGACGGTGGATACCGCGAATATATTGCTGTTCCTGAATCGGATTGTTATCTTCTTCCAGATTCACTTTCTGATCAGGATGCCGTGATGATCGAGCCAACCACAATTGCTATCCAGTCCTGCACGCGTGCCGAACTCGAAAAGGATGATATGCTTCTCATTTATGGCGCAGGCGCACTTGGAAGTTCTATTTTAAAAATCGCGCACACGATCTGTGACCATATTATTGTAGCAGATATTATGGATGACAAACTCTCAGAAGCCAAAGCACACGGCGCACAATTTACGATCAACGCAGCAACCGAAGATTTTCAGGCAAAAGTCCTCGAATACACACACGGCAGAGGTGCTACAGTTTCCATTGATGCTGCATGTGTAAAAAATTCTCTCTTATTACTGCTTCAGGCTACCGGAAATGCCGGCCGTGTTATCACAATGGGCTTCTCCACTGCACCGACAGAAGTAAACCAGTTCCTGATTACCTCAAAAGAACTGGACGTAAGAGGTTCACGCCTGCAGAACAAAATGTTTGGAAAAGCAATTGAAATGATCAAAGAAGGAACGCTTGATCTGAACAATTCCATTTCACATACATTTCCTCTTACAAAAGCCCAGGAAGCCTTTGATTTTGTGGACAGCAGAGATCCTTCCATCCGCAAGATCGTTTTTACTTTTGATTTTTAAAAATAGCTGGAAAAAGTTTTCTTCCAATAGTATACTAGTATATTATTAGTGAAACGAGGAAATAACAATGATTATTCTTGAAAAAGAACGCTCTGAGAATGCCAGATCCTATGCTGTCAGGGTTCTTTTATACAACATCATTCACCTGGAGTTACAGCCTGGAACCGCAGTCAGTGAAAATGAGCTTTCCAGCACGCTGTCTTTATCAAGAACACCTGTCCGTGAAGCGTTAATCGAATTAAACCGTATCGGACTTGTTGAAATACTCCCACAGCGGGGCAGTTATATTTCAAAAATTGATTATAATATTGTAGAAGAATCGCGGTTTTTACGACTGGTGACAGAAAATGCCATCTTAAAACTTTTATGTGATAAAATTAGCGATTCTGATATGGATGCATTGGAATATAATGTAAAGAAACAGCAGCGCAGCCTTGAACAGCAGGATCGTGAAACTTTCCTGGAATTAGACAATGAATTTCACGAACTGTTGTTCCGCGCCGCAGATAAAATGTGGTCCTACCATATTATTAAGGAACAGATGGTGCATTTTGACCGTCTCCGTTCCCTTTCCACCAAATCAAAGCAGCATGATTATGTATTAAAAGACCACGAAGATATTTTATATGCCATCAGACGACATGATACAGAAATGGCTGAGATGCTTATGACAAGGCATTTAACAAGGCATTTGTCCGAAAAAGAAGAACTGCTGAACCTGTATCCTGATTATTTTACGAATTAATATATATCATGAATACAAAAAATCCGGGCATCAACACCCGGATTTTTTTATGTTCTGGATACTTAGTCCATATAGGCACCCTTCATCGCGCTGGTCGCATGCTGTGCATACAATTTTAACAGACCACTCTTATATTTGCTGGTAAAACCTTTCCAGTTCTTTTTACGTTCTTCTAGGATCTGTGCAATTTCTTCCCCGGTCTTTTCCTCGCCTTTGACACCTACGATCGCAAGACGGCGGTTCTCAACATCAAGTTCAATGAGATCTCCCTCTTCCACGAATGCGATCGGGCCGCCGGCTGCTGCCTCCGGAGATACATGTCCTACGACCGGTCCTCTGGATGCGCCGGAAAAACGTCCGTCTGTGATCAGTGCAACGCTGGCTGCAAGTTTCGGGTCAGAACAGATTGCCTCGCCGGTGTAGAACATCTCCGGCATACCGCTGCCTCTCGGTCCCTCGTAGCGGATAAATACGGCATCTCCCGGTACTACTTTTCCCTTCAGGATCGCATCGATCGCTTCTTCCTCGCTGTCATACGGTTTTGCGTTTAATCTTGCATGGAACATTTCTTTCGGGCAGGCAGTGTGTTTAATGACTGCTCCCTCCGGTGCAAGGTTGCCGCGCAGGATTGCGATGCTTCCCTCTGTACCGATCGCATGGTCAAAATCAGCGATGATATCGGTACGTTTGATTTCTTTTCCGATCAGTGCGGATTTCTCTTTTAAGATCGCATCACAGTGCTCGTAGAAACCGTTCTTTTTTAACTCTTCTAAGTTCTCACCAAGTGTTTTTCCGGTAACTGTCATCACATCAAGGTGGAGCATGCTCTTGATTTCTTCCATGACTCTCGGCACACCGCCTGCATAGTAGAAATACTGTGCCGGCCAGTCTCCTGCCGGGCGGATGTTTAGCAGATAATGTGCACCGCGGTGCATTCTGTCAAAAGTATCCGCATCAATTTCAAAACCAAATTCGTGTGCGATTGCCGGAATGTGCATGACCGCGTTGGTGGAACCTGAGATTGCAGCATGTACCATGATCGCATTCTCAAGACTTTCCATTGTGACGATATCTTTTGCAGCAATTCCCATCTCAACTAATTTCATTAACTGTTTTCCGGCATCATAGGCAGCCTTTTTTAATTCCGGCGCAGTTGCCGGCATCAGTGCTGTTCCCGGAAGCATCAGTCCAAGTGCTTCAGCCATAACCTGCATTGTGGAAGCGGTTCCCATGAAAGAACATGCGCCACAGCTTGGACATGCATTGTGTTTGTAATAGCGGAGCTGCTCTTCCGGGATCTCACCACGCTCATACTGCGCGCTGAATTTTCCGATCTGCTCTAAGGTTAAAAGCTCATTGATCTTACAGCCCGGATCATTTTCCACATATTCCGGTTTTACAACCGTTGCTTCCATAACACCACCGGTCACAACGATCGCGCTCATCTCTTTTAAACGGCCGATACTCATAAGCATCGCCGGCATTGCCTTGTCACAGCTTGCGATAAAAACACCACCATCAAACGTTGTAGCGTTTGCCTGCGCCTCCACAAGGTTTGTGATCGCATCTCTGTGTGCTAAAGAATAATTGATTCCATCGTGTCCCTGGGACATTCCATCGCACATATCTGTTGCATAATAACGCGCTGCTTTTCCGCCGTTTTCATCAACACCTTTTACTGCTTCTTCCACAAAAATATTTAAATGGCTTGAACCCGGATGGCTGTTTCCATAAGTACTCTCAATGATGATCTGTGGTTTGGAAAGCTCCTCCGCCTTCCATCCCATACCCATGCGAAGCGGGTCCATCTCCGGTGCAAGTTCTCTTACTTTCTGACTTCTTAATTCCATAATAGCCTCCATTCCTGCGCTGCTTTTTACCGTGAAAATCTATAATATACTAAATTTCATGCTCTGTGATTGCTCTGTCATTACCGTTTCTTCTACACGAAGAAAGAAATGATCAGTGCAACGATAAATCCGGTTCCACCAACCAATGTCTCCATGATCGTCCAGGTTTTTAACGTTGTCTTCTCGTCAAGTCCGATCAGTGATCTCACCAGCCAGAATCCGGAATCGTTAAAGTGTGAGCAGACTGTCGCTCCACCGGCAACTGCTGCAACCACACATGCAAGATACATCGGTGATAAGGATGCGATCTCCGGCATTGCTGCTACAATTCCTGCTGCCATGGTCATTGCTACGGTTGCAGAACCTACACAGATTCTTACCAGTGCTGCAACTAAAAATGCTACAACAACGATTGGAAGATTTATGGATGCCACAGCATTACCAATGATCTCACCTAAGCCGGAATACTGTAAAATATAACGGAGCACGCCGCCACATGCTGTCACAAGAAGGATCAGTCCTGTCGGCTCTAAAGATTTTGTGAGGATCTTCTCTAATTCCGGCATCGTGTATCCATGTCTTGTTCCAAGGATGAACATTGCGGCTAATGTTGCGATCAGAAGTGCGGCAAACGGCTGTCCTAAAAAGTTAAATAACGGTGCCACTCCTGCCAATGCCGGAACCACGCCTGCAACAGATTTCAATATGATAAGTACCAGAGGGATCATGATGATGATAACGACCGATGCAAAACTCGGAAGTTTGGATTCATCAATATCTTCCTGGTTTGCGATCTGATCCGGAACCGGAACATAAAATTTCTTTCCGCAGACAGCTCCCCAGACCGGACCTGCAACGATCATTGCAAAAAATCCACAGCATACACCGACTAAAATAACCCATCCAAGTTCCACATTTAACATTGTGGCAACTAATACCGGGCCAGGTGTCGGCGGAATAAATGCGTGTCCTACGGCAAGTCCTGCTAAAAGCGGGATCGCATAAAACAGGGAAGATTTCTTTGTTCTTTTTGCAAGAGAAAATGCAAGTGGAATTAAAATGATAAGTCCTGCATCAAAGAATACCGGGATAGAAATAACAAGTCCGGTGATTCCAAGCGCCCATGCAGCCTTCTCATCCCCAAATTTCTTTACCATTGTAACTGCTAAAGTCTGTGCTCCACCCGATGCTTCAAGTATCGCACCGAACATGGAACCGAGTCCTACCAGGAGGGCAATTCCCTTTAGCGTGTTTCCTATACCATCGTCCACCGCCGTTACGATTTCTTCAAACGGCATTCCTGCGATCAGTCCGATTGCAATCGCACCGATTAAGATTGAAAGCATTGCGTGAACCTTAAATTTGATGATCAAAACTAACAACAATGCCAGTCCGATAATTGCTGCGATAACCAGCCGGGTTGTATCTAATTCTGCGACGTTACCCATGATATACCTCCTTATTGATATTTGTATGACGTCTGATGTTTTATTGCGATTATTGTATTTTATTGATCATTTTTTGTCAATACATCTGATGTATAGTTTGTTAAAACCTCTCTTTTAGACAAAAAAACAAGGTGTTTTCCTAAAAAAGCACCTTGTTTTTTGTATATTTTTCCGATATTGCATCATGTCATATGACGTCTTACCAGTTTTTGGAGTTTTTGTCCCTTACTCATTTTTTTGCTGCGCCTTTGCCTGTTTTTTCAAAATCATCTGACGATTATAATTGAGGTGCATGATCATCGCATATTTTGCACCCGCACTGTCTCCATTTAAGATTGCATCCGTGATCGCACGGTGGGTATCAATCGTTTCGTCTTTTAACTGGCGGTGTGTCAGGTTCACGAACGTGATGACCGCCGACTGAATGATCGGTACCAGTTTCTCAATGACTTTATTTTTGCTGCACCGCGCAATGTAAGTGTGAAATTCCACATCTTTCTGCAGATGGTTCTCCCCGGCAAGATACAGATTTTCCACCTCATCACACAGCCGCTTTAACTCCGCCTTTTCCTCGTCCGTCGCGTTTTCACTTGCCAGCATGGCGATCTCCGGCTCTAACATCAGGCGCACATTGCAGAGGTCTAACGCCAGTTCATATTTGTCCGTAAACCCTGAAAGCCCTAACGGATCATCCTCTAAGCGGTTCGTCCCGATCACATAAGTCCCGGAACCCCTGCGGACCTCAAGCACACCTTTGGAAACCAGGCTTTTTACCGTCTCCCGCACTGTGCTCCGCCCAACGCCGAACAGCTCTGCCAGTTCAAACTCATTTGGCAGTTTCTCACCTATTTTCACCGGCGTATGCAAAATATAATCCATCAGTTCTTCTTCCACATGCGGTGCTAATAATTCCCGGCTCTTTTTTTCCATATTGTATTATTTTCTCCTTTGTCCTGTGTGATACATAAAGACATCATACCACTTTTTACCGGATGTTGGGAAAAACTTTTATCGCGCCTTCGCAAAATAGTCATTCAAAATTTCCTTGATGTAGTGATAGCGTCTTGCATAAGAGTTTTCCACACGGATGATCTGCATATGGTGCGCCTTACAGATCTCATTTTTCTGTCTGTCCCGCTCCCGTACCACTTCATCCTCAAAATGCTCCTTGCCGTCGAGTTCGATCGCAAAAACGGGCAGCTCGCTTTTTCCCCTCTTTTCATAGACAACAAAGTCAAATCTTCCCATATAAAACAGATTATCATAAGTGACATTATCATGGAACACCTGGGATATGGCAACCTCTTTGTGGATCGTATATTTATTCCGGGTGAGCCAGATATTTTCCAGCGCATGTGTCAGGTTTTTCATAAATGCCGCTTCTGTTTCCGTGGAAAACGGCTGGATTCCAAGTGCTCTCGAACTGATATGTTTTTCCGTAATTTTGGATTCCCCGTTCATTTTCACATACTGCACCAGCTCGTACAGATCATCGTCCTCATTTCCCTGATGAAGGCGCTCCAATTCTTTCCCGTCCGCAAGAAGGATCAGCTTGTCCTTCGCCCGCGACGTTGCGACATTGATCAGTTCCTTATTATTTTTGAGCCAGTCATAAGTTCCCTTTCCAGTCCGGTCGCTTAACGCCGTGGAAAACAGCACCACATCCTTTTCGTCTCCCTGAAATGCATGTACCGTTCCGCATACAACATGCTCAAATCCGTTTTCTTTGATCCCGCGCTCGATCAGTATCCGCTGATTCACAAACGGTGTGATGACAGCAATACTTTTATCAGGATTTTCCCCCGCATAACGCATGATCTCCTCCACCTCTGCCGGAGAGGTATTCTTCATGTCACTCGGTCCGCCATCCACATTGACATAGACAAGCGGCTGTCTTTCCCTGCTGTCGGACTGCACCTGAAGTTTGGAGTTATAATATTTTTTGTTGTTAAAGTCTATGATTTTTTTATTACAGCGGTAATGATTTCGCAAAAGTATCTCATCGCTGACCGCATCACAGGCAAGATACGTCTTATAAATGGAATTTTCACGGTAATCATATTCATCCGCAACATGGTATTTTCTGCGCAGTTTCCGGTTCGTGAGTTCGTCCAATAAAATAACCGGCTTTAACTGCTGCGGATCTCCCACCAGCATCAGTTTTTCACCCCGGATGATTGGCACAAGTGAGACCGCAACATTGCACTGGCTCGCCTCATCCATGATTGTCATGTCAAACAGCGGTTCCGGTTCACCCAGTTTATGGGAAGAAATGCAGGTCGTTATCATGATTGGAAATACCCTCTGCAGCTTCTTTACATTCTCCGATTTCTGCAGATACTTGTTAAATGCTGCTGCCTGCTCATTCACATCTTCATCATCATCTAAAATTTTCCGTAAATCCTGAAACCTGTTACTTTCCAGCTCCTTGATGTATTTTGCGGAGGTATAATACAGATAACTGTAAAATTCATCCTCATTGCGGTCTAATAGAGCCATTGCATCCCGCTCAGATATCTCACCGATCTTCTGGATTTTTTCATCCAGATTCCGCAGCTGACGCCCCTGCAGATCCGTATGGAAATGAAAGAGCGTCGCCACATTTTTCATCCGTTCCTGATACTCCATGACCTGCGTTAACGTTTCTTTGCGCTCCGTCAGGTCTAAGACCTCCTCATATTCCTTTAACCTGCCGGAAAGCTGTTTCGCCCGGTCAATTCTATCACCTTTTCGACGATCTAACGTGGAAGAAAATACTTTAATGCCATGCACCTCTCTCCGCAGCTGGTTGATGTAACAGATACATTCTTTTACTTTTTCCTGATTTCCAAGGCGCAGTACCGGAAATGCGACCCGTTTTCCCTTATAAGTCAGGGAACTTAATTTTTCAAATACATTGTTTATGGGTACATTGTTGTAAGACGCAAACAGTACCGTCATATTGTTAAAAAATGCCGTCACGATCGTGTTTAAGATCGTATTCGTCTTGCCGGTTCCCGGTGGTCCCTGAATATAGGCAAGCGGATATTTCATGGCATTGTTGACTGCAAGAAGCTGGTCGAGATTGATGTTCTGGTTTAACAGTGCGATCGGATATGCCTTCGTTCTTCGCGGACGTTCCAAAAGATCGCCGAAAAATGCCCGGATTGGAAAAGTCACCTGCTCTTTTTCGTACATGTCAAGAATCGCCTTATACTCTTCATGCAGATTTAATGCACAGTCCATGCCAAGTCCGATGACATAGGGCATGTCATCCACAACCGCCCGTGCACCGTTTTTTTCTGTAATCGCATCTTTTATTTTTTCAAGATTTTTTTCAAAATCGGATAACAGCTCATATTCATCCGCATCTAAATACCTTCGGATATTTTCCTGCTCTCCCCCTATGGTAAACTGCGTGCAGATCGTGATATCTTCATCCGGTTTAAATGCCTTGTTTTTTACATCCAGATTCAGATTCCGGTATGCCAGCACATACAATCCATTTTTTGTATGGATGCTTAAAATATTTAGTGCCAGCTTTTGAATATGAAGCGTTTTCCCCTGTTTCGTGCCCCGGTTCATGCGCCGCTGAAAATTTGTCACGATCTCTTTAAACTGTTCCTCCGACAACTGGTACTCCCCGTCACGCACCTGATCTCCGTCGATATAGCGCACCAGTTCATAATCGGTCGTATACGGCGTGGCATCCAGTTTGCTGCACATTTCCAGATAATTCAGTATTTTTAAATTTGCCGTGTTTGCAAAAAGGTTCTGGTAGCGTTCCGGGTGCAGCGCGATATCTTCGATCAGCCGCTCATTCTCCGGGCAGTACGAGCCTTCCACGATCTCGGTCGAGAGGATGGAATCGATATAGATCTTATCGTATCCCTCAATCGAGCACCGGTTGAGATGAAGTCCGTCCACTTTTAAAGTCTTGTTCCGTGGGTCTAAGTCCCGGATTCCGATCCAGTAGTTCGTGTGCCTGCCCTCTTTGTTCAGATATTCAATTTTCAGCCATTTTCCTTCGTGGATAGCTTTGAAGATATCTCTGTGTATACTGTTCATATGTTTTTGCCAGTCTTCCCAATCCTCCTCGCATACTCCGCCAGCTCCCGGTTCGCCTCATTTAACGGCCCAAACTCTTCCACCGCACAGATACATTTTTTACAGCTGTCAATCAGCTGCTTTGCCGCCTGCACCTTATCCTGTCCAACCGGGTAAAATGCCTTTTCTGCCACAACTTCTGAAGCAAGTGCCACAGCCGCTTTGTACTCCACATCATTTTCCTGCAAGATTCCCGCTGCAAACGGAATGTTTTCGCGCCACAGCCTGTTGTATACCGGGATGCCGCTGCCCGCACCGCCGATCACAAAAATCTGTGAACTGACCGGATCTGGGACTTGACTGCCACTGCAGAAATCTTTACTGCTGCAATTCTCTGCACTAAAATCTCTCGAAACAACTGCCTTCTCATGTCCCGTGCACAAAAAAATCTGTCCCGTCACCGGATCAAAACTCTGATCCGCCACCCCGTATAATTCCTGCACATAATTTCCGGCAAAAATCTTCTCCGGTGTTCCGATGCGGTCGATGCGGTCGCCTCTGACACAGGCGACCGTATCGGAAACTTTCTGCGCAAGGTCAAGCTCATGTAGTGACATAATGACCGCCATCTTTTTATCTCTTGCAAGCATGCGGATATTTGTAAGTATATCCATCTTAAAGCCCATATCCAGATAGGAGGTTGGCTCGTCTAAGATCAGGATTTTTGTATCCTGACAGATTGCCCGCGCAAGCATCAGACGCTGGCGCTGTCCGTCGCTGATCTTCATGAAATCCTGATCCTGCACTTCACCTGCATGGACAAGCGCGATCGCCTCATCCACTTTTGCCCAGTCCTCTTTTGACAGGATGCCAAATCTTCCCGTATAAGGATAACGCCCGGAGGCAACCACTTCCCTGCCGCTCATCAGCTCCGTGCGGAGGCGTTCTGTCATGACCATGGACAATCGTCTGGAAATCTGGCTGTCTTTTAATTCATCCATGGATGCTTCGCCCAAAAATACGGTTCCATCCAGTTTCTTTAACTGCTTTGTAATCGTCTTTAAGATCGTGGATTTTCCGGAACCATTCGGCCCGATCAGTGTCAGTATCTCCCCCGGCCGGACAGAAAGATTCACATCCCCGATCAAAGGTGTTTTATCATAGCCGACAGTCAGATGCTCTGTGCGGATCTCCTGCATATATGACTACCTCCCCTCCTGTTTTCTCAACATTGCTGCGATCACGACCGGCACCAGAAACAGTGCCGTAACCGAGCTGATACTGATTTCCGTCGGCGCAAACACGGTTCTTGCAATTCCGTCACAAAAAAGTGTCACAACTGCACCACACAAAAAACACCCCGGAATCAGGATAATCGGGCGCGCTGTTTTTGTCGCCATCCTCACCAGATGCGGCACTGCAATTCCGACAAAGGAGATCGGTCCCGCAAATGCAGTCACGCAGGCAGACAGAAGGCTTGATAAAAGGATCATCGTGACCCTCAATACTTTTACATTGACACCAATATTTCTGGCATATGCCTCCCCCATCTGATATGCCCCGATCGGTTTTGCCAGACAAAAAGTCACAAGCACTGCTACACCGACGATCACGACGATCATTTTTATATTTTCCCATGTCATGCCGGAAAAACTTCCCATCGACCAGTTGTGAAGATTGACGATATTCGAATCGCTGGCAAATGTGACGCCAAAGTCCGTGATGGCGGAACAGATATAACCGATCATGATCCCACAGACCACCAGCAGCGACATTTTTGACACGCGAAATGAAATTAAAAGCACGAATCCCATGGCAAGCATGGAACCCACAAACGCAGCCATAACCATGCCAAAGGAACTGATCATAATGCCTTTTTCCAGCAGGAAAATCATGGTAAGTGCCACCACCAGTTTTGCGCCGGATGAAATTCCAAGCACATACGGTCCTGCAATCGGATTCTGGAAAAAGCTCTGGAGTAAAAATCCCGACACTGACAGTGCTCCTCCTAACAAGATCGCAGCAAGGATGCGCGGCAGTCTGATTTTCCACACGATCTGTGAAAATGTCTCATCTTTTCCACTTCCCGCAAGGATTGCAAACAGATCCGATGTGGATATGTCCACACTTCCCGCCCCGACATTCCATAAAAACAATACCGATAATATGATAATTGCAACAACAAAAGAGATGATATAACGTTTTTTCATGATTTCCTCTGGTTTATATGAATTCCTGTCAGTTGATTTTCTTCAAAAACCGGTACTCTGCATCCGTTTCCCCATTCAGTACCTTATTGAGATCCTCAATGAAATCACAGGTTCCACTGGTCTGCTGGTAAAAATTGTTTCCGGTTGTGTAGACCTGTCCTGATTTTACTGCTTTAAAGTCGGCAAACAGACTGTTTTTCTGTACCAGTTCAGCGATCGATGTCAGTTCTCCCTCTATTGTACCATTGTAAATGAGAATGTCAGCATCTTTTTCGGCCGCATAGAAATCTTCCATCTGCATTTTTAATGTGGAGAGTGCATTTTCCTCTTCCGGGACATAACCATTTAAGGAATAAGTGCCCCCCGCAAGTTCGATCATTGATGATACATAATCATTTGGTTTCCGTACCGTAATCGTTCCATCCGATGCAACTGCAAAAAATGCTACCGACAGCCCCGTTTTTTCTTTTTCCAAAATCGGCTCAATATGTGCTGCCTGCGCATCAAAAAACGCTTTGGCCTGCTGTTCTCTCCCGAACAAAACGCCAAAAAGTTTTATCCATTCCAGTCTTCCAAGCGGATGCTTTTCATAGCTGGAACGCTCGATCATGACCTTGATTCCAAGTTCTTCTAATTTTTCTTTCACTTCCGGGTTGTGCGTGATCATCGTATTTTCAATCGCAAACGTGCATCCACCGGAAAGTAAAAGTTCATAGTCAGGCGCACTGTATTTCCCGGCATAGATCAGATTTCCCGCTGCCATCGCATCTGCCGCCTCTTTTACATACCAGTCTTTTTCTTTTACTCCTGTATATTTCAGATCGGAGACAGCACCGATCTGGCAGACTAAATCCATCACCGCACTCGACACCAGATATACATTTTCAAGCGGCTGTTGTAAAACTGTCACATCTGCCGGAACATCCGCCGGCACTTTGACACCTTTTGGCACAAGCAAAAAACGACCGTTATCCACGATCGTAATCAGCTTATAAGCACCATATTGTTCTACTTCAAACTGGTCGGCGTAGGATAACTCCATACGCCCATTGCAGTCTAAGTCTTTAAAACCTGCCGTTTCCGGAAATTGAAAAGTCAGGGTGTAATCAATCTCATGCGGCGTACTCATTGCCGTCGTATCACCGATCACATCCATCTCACATGGGATTCCATCAATTGGAAATGTGAATGTAGAGTTTCCACCTTCATTTTCATTGAGATATTTCTCCCCGTTCACGATCATGTAATCGTAATGCGTACTGCTCCATGTGATCGTCGCATATGCCACTCCATCCTTCACAGTAACTTTCGCCTGTGAATCCACAGTTGCTTTTCCGCTGCCGCCTTCTAATGTGACTTCCACCGTATATTCGCCATCCTCAGGAACTGAAACTTCTGTGCTGTCTGCCTGTTCTGCGGCATCATTTCCTGTCATGCTTTCTTCTGTTCCATCCTGATCTGCCGTTCCCTGCACATTTTCCTCTGCTGTCTGTGCATTTTCCTCTGTGACTGTACCTGCCGCTCCCTGTGCACTTTCCGTGGCTGTCTGACCAGCCCCGCCTTCTACTGCAGCGGCATTATTTTTTGCACCGCATCCCGTGAATATCTGCATGCACATCATTGCGGATAAGATTACTGCGGTCACTCTCTTTTTATTCATACAAATCTCCATTTATTAGTTATCTGTCTCCTGCGGATCAGAAACGCTTACTTTGTGATCGTACCACTCGCCTTTTGTGCCGAGGATTGCAAGATCAAATTCTTCATCTAATGCTTCTACCGGCACATCAAAACCATATACCTCGTCGGTAGTTCCATCACTGTATTTTACGGTATCCGTTGTCGGCTCTAAAATAGCAGCACCGTCTTTTTTCGCATCATCTGCTGTTCCGACAAACAGATTTACAATTTTTTTTGAAACAAGGCTGATATGGATCGTCATTTTTCCGTTTTCTACGGTAAGGATACCACGTCCCTCATCTGCCTCATTTACATGAAACATGCTGCTGTCTGTATCAAACTTTGCGGTGTAAACACCATCCTCGAGAGTACCAACGGTACTCTCTGTGGTGGATGTTGACTCAAGGTCTCCAAGGGAATCGATTGCATCTTTTGTATGATCAATATAGATCTGCTGGATTGCTTCGATTCTTCCAAGTCCTGAAATCTGTGTATCAACGCTGTCAAAATATCCACTTGCTGTGAACTGGCTCTTCCAGGAATCTTCGTCGTCGCCTGCCATATCGTTGTTTGCATGATCTCCTGCAACAACCATAAGAGGTCTTAAAACAACTTTTGTATAACCGGCTTCTTTTACAGCTTCGATCACATTTTCACATGCTGTCTCTTCCGGTTCACCCTCAACAGTTCCGATAAATACATTATCATAGGAAAGATCTTTCATCTGTGCTGCCATCTGGCTGTAGCTTACCTTTGCAGAATGAGAAGTTCCATGTCCCATAAATACGAATGCTGTACCATCTTCTTTTGCTGCATCTAAAGAATCATATCCTGCTGTCTTTACTGCCTCTGCTGTAATTGCTTCTGCAACTTTTGCCTTGTCCTCATTGACCACAGTTGCGTCAGATCCTACTTCACCAAGCATCGGTTCTGCAACGGTAACTGTCTCAAATTTGTCTTTGTAATTGTCAATTGTCTCTACCAGCTCGTCATACTCTGCACCATGCATTAAGTGTGTCGGCTGAACAACAAGATTTTTTACTCCATTGTCAACAGCTCTCTCTAATGCCTGATCCACATTGTCGATCTTCTCATCATCTCTTGCCTGAACATGGTTGATGATGATCTGTGCTGTAAAGGCTCTTCTTACAGACCAGTCCGGATATGCTGCTTCGAGTGCTTTTTCAATTCCACCGATATCCTCAGCACGGCTGTCGTTAAATGAGGTACCAAAACTTACTACAAGAAGTTCATTTTCTCCGATATTATCTTCATTTAACGGATCATCCTTTGCGGCATCTCCTGTATCTCTTCCGAAATAATCCAGATCTGCGTTCTCGCCGGAAACTAATTCCTTCTGTGCATCTGTCAATGCATCCCATGCCTCTTTTGCCTCTGCACACTGTGCGTCCGTATCATCATTTCTTGTCTGAACATAGATCGCATCGATCAGTTCTGCGACGTGATCGGCTGCCGCCTGATCGTCAACTTCCGTGCTCTCTACGGTTTCTGTTGCCTCTGTTTTCTCTGAAGATACTGTCTCAGAGGTTTTTGCTGTGTCTGTTGCTGCTGTGTTGCTGCTTCCGCATCCGGCGACCATACCTGTTGCAAGCGCTAATGTGGTAAGTAACGCGATAGTTCTTTTCTTCATAATGCTCTCCTTATTATAATATAATGTATCGTTCATAGTACACAGTGGAATTTTTCCACACAAAGAAACACTCCGCCTTATTTGAGGGCGGAGTAATAAGTCTGCATAAATAAGCTGACAATCTGACAGCCTACATTTACGGTACGACCAATTACTCGTGATCCGGGAAATATTTCCCTGTACCAGACAACTGGCAGGTTTCCTGGCTGAAAGATCATCACACAGATTCCGCCTTCCCAACATACTGCAAAGTACATCAGTGACTTATCTTTGGAATCTGCACTCCCTAATCACAGTGACGAGATCGTACAGGAATCGCACCTGTTTCCCTTTTAACCAACCTATTTTTAATATGAAAAATATACTGTACTTTATGTACTGCTCCATTTCCCGGATAAAAACAGCCGGCACCAATTATCTTCTCTATGAAACTTTTAATATACTAGCATATCCACTCCCTATTTACAACAACCACTTTTCTCTTGCAAATCATTCAAAATATGGTATACTAATCAAGTATTTGCAAAAACATATCTGGAGACGTATCGAAGTGGTCATAACGGGGCGCACTCGAAATGCGTTAGCCCTCCGGGGCACGAGGGTTCGAATCCCTCCGTCTCCGCTCTTCCAAAAGGAAACACAATTTGCTTTATATTCGTGTTTCCTTTTTCTTTTCACACTTTTTCGTGATTACCCACAATTTCATAGCTAAAGTACCATATTTTTTTTAATTTATGTCTACCATTTTTTGTCAAAAAATAGTAAAATAAGTGTAATTAACCTATAGGAAAGGGAGCTTGATATCCATGAAAAGCAAAAGCGTAAAAAATTCACTGACACTAATGTGTCTTATGATTGTTCTTGTATCTGTCATAGTCATTGGCGGTATTTCAATTTCAAATATCAGCACTATGACTTCCACGGCAAACAAGAATTATGAAAATGCCAGGTTAGATGGGTACAATACTGAGATCAAAAGTCAGGTACAGTCTGTCATCGCTATTTTACAGGCAGAATACGACAAATCCCAAAACGGTGATCTGACTGAAGACGAAGCAAAAAAAGAAGCAGCAGAGATCGTCCGCAACATGCGTTACAGGGATGATGGAAGCGGCTATTTCTGGATCGATGATACCGACTACAACCTCATTATGCATCCGATCTTAACCGATCAGGAAGGTAATAACCGTTACGATCTGACAGATCAGAATGGCGTCAAGATCATTCAGGAGATCATGAAAGTCTCGACCGGTTCTGACGGCGGCGGCTTCAATGAATTTTATTTTACGAAAGCCGACGGTGTTACCGTAGCACCAAAGATCGCGTACTCTCAAATCTTTACCCCATGGAACTGGGTTGTTTCCACCGGTAACTATGTAGATGATATGGAAGCGGAAATGAATAGTTCCAAAAACGAAGTTCAGGCGAAATACCATACTATGATCACAGTCATAATCATAATTGATCTGATTTTTACAGTTATCGTATTCATTGCTTCCCGTATTTTCGGTAATACGATCTGCAAACCTTTGATCGAGATTCAGAATTTTGCAAACAGGATGTCGACCGGAGACCTGACTACCGGAGTCAATGTTTCAAGTAAAAATGAACTTGGAAAAACAGCCGGTGCACTTGATCTTGCACAGCAGGAGGTTGTCGGACTTATCTCCAACATTGATGGAGTTTCCTCTCATTTACAGTCCGCCGTTTCGGATTTCAAAAAGAATTTTGACAGCATGAACGAATCTATCCAGAACGTTTCGACTGCAATCAATGAAATTGCCCAAAACAGTAACTCTCAGGCAGCATCAACTTCAAGTGCCTCTGAAAATATTGCTGAGATTGCCGATGGCATCGCAGATACTTCCTCAGAAATGGAATCCCTTGATCAGAATGCACAGCTGATGCAGGATCGTTCCAATAAGTCCATGGAAACTTTACACAGACTGATTGATGTCAATTCTACAACCAAGACTGATATTGATTCTATGTATAACCAGACTGCCCAGACAAATGATTCCGTCAACAAGATCAGTCAGGCAGCTACCCTGATCAGCGAAATTGCATCCCAGACCAACCTGCTTTCTTTAAACGCTTCCATTGAGGCAGCAAGAGCCGGTGAAGCCGGACGTGGATTCGCAGTTGTCGCAGAAGAAATCGGCGGACTTGCAACCCAGTCTGCGCAGACAGTCAGTGAGATCAACAATATCATCAGTGAACTGAGCCAGAATTCCGAAAAATCTATGGAACTGATGAAGAAAATGAGTGAGGCTTCCGACGAACAGGTTGCAGCTCTTGAAAGTACACAGCAGATGTTTGAAGACTTAAAAGGTGCTCTTGATTCCTGTATGGCGTCCATCCAGACCATTACCGGAAAGATCCAGAATGTCAATTCTCAGCGTGAGCTTGTCACAGAGAGTATCGATACCTTGACACAGCTTGCAACCGACAATGCATCCTCCACAGAAGAAACTTCCGCAATGGCAACTGAGCTCGATACCGTTGTCCGGAAATCTTCGGATCTGGTATCTGCTTTAGCAGATGATATTGAAAAACTTTCTGCAGATATGAAACAGTTTAAGCTGTAAATCATATGAACTATATACAAATTAATATTTGGTCAAAAAAACCGTGCGGTAATTTTAAACCGCACGGTTTTTATAACTAAAGCAGGACTACACCCGTGCAGCCCCAGCAGTAAAACGAGTGGAGCAGGCTCAATGCCGCTTCCTCTTACGCAAAACATTTTTTGATCTGTTCCGTGATCCCGCCGTCAATCCATCCTTTCTGTACCATATTTTCCAGTATCGCACATGCCTCATCATGCGTCATTCCGGCTTTATATGGTCTGCTCTCTGTCAGTGCCTGATAGATATCAATGCACGCCATGATGCGTTCCTGCCGGTTTAGCTCGTCGGCAGTTTTACCGAACGGATACCCGGTGCCATCGAGTTTTTCATGGTGGAGCGCCGCCCAATCGCGGATATCCTCCATTCCTTCCGCCTGTGATAAGATCAGATATGTGTATCCCGCATGATTTTTCATTTTGGAAAATTCCTCATCCGTAAGGCGTCCCGGTTTTTCTAAGATATCATTTCCGATTGCAACTTTTCCGATATCGTGCAGTGCACCTGCCAGATACATTTTTAGCACCGTCTCCTCGTCATCACCGAGATATGTGGATAATCTGGCTGCATTTTCTGCAACACCAAGTGAATGACGGCTTGTAAATTCAGATTTGTAGTCGATGATCTTTGCAAACAGATTGGCAAAATTTTTGCACATTTCATCGCTGAAATCCCGCTTTTTTCTCGGAACAATATTCCACAGCCGCTCTTCTAAATCTGCATCTCCAAGGCTTAAAAAATGTTCTTCCCCAAAAACGTCCAAAAAAACATCCACACATGCATCATCAAATTTTGTCCCTTTATTTTTCAAAAGATAATCTTTTGCGCGCTGCCACACGGCATCATCAAATACCGGCGTCCGGCAGAACGCATCTAAAATATCACACAGATGAATGATCCTTGCAAAAAGAGGGATCTCTTCCCACTTTTTTCCAAATGGTCCGCTTCCATCGGCATTTTCATGGTGATATAAAATCACATTTTTCACATCCGTCAGAAACGGGTACATTTTTAAGTTTTCTTCCCCGTAAATGCAGTGGATGCCAAGCTGCTTTGACGTTATATTTTCCGTATTATTTTTTGTAAGGTCATTGTGAAATTCCTCATGAATATACTGCGTCAGCGCATTGTCATGCAACAGCGAACATGCCGCAAGATCCTGCAGGGCATCTCCTGTAATTCCCATTTTTTGTGCGGTACATACGCTCATATATGCAACTCTTTTTCCATGTTTTGTCGCAACATGGGTCAGTTCCGCTTCGACACAGTCGAGTGCATAAGAGCATGCACCAAGCAAACCAATAATGTCTAATTCCATTTCCCATTCACTTTCTTTTTTATTTTTTCTATCTTAGCACACCAAAATGACTTTTTATAATAATACAGACCAAACCCCTGTTTTACAAATGCTTCTGCTATAAAATTTTCAAATAATGCACCTTTATAAATTCCAAGATTTTTATTTGCCCGAAGATCCTCTTCATAATCAATATTTATCTGTCTTTGTAAACTTTCATTTCTGTATCAGAAAAAGGTCTGCATTCCGTCATATTTTCCATCCAGCTTAAACGCTTTCAACGCTGTCGCCATATCGGGATACTCCTTTTATAATTGCTTTCGGCAAAATAGAGGATCGATTCTGTTTTTCCAATCTGCCTTGCCCCTTTGATAATCAACGGTAAATGATCCGGATCACTTTTCCATTCAATTAAATACTGATCTATTTTTTTAATACATACAAATCCTCATTTTAAAGTTTTTTCTTCATACGATATTCCCACGTTTCGCTGCTCATTATAACACATTTTATGAGCCATAAATATTATTTATTTCACATTTTATGAGCTTTATTTTTATATTTTCTCACATTTTATGAGGATTTTTTCTTTAATTTTTCACATTTCATGTTTCACTTTATCATTCCAACAATTTCTGCCACACGCTTTCCCCATGTTTCACTTTCCTGTTGAAGTTCCGTAGCACTGCGAACCTTTTCGATAAACTCTGCTTCATTCAAAACAAACAACCAGCTTATCTGTGGTTTTATTCTACCACGAATAAGCTGGTTTGTGTAAAAATAATTATTGTCTCACTAATAGGAGAAATCCGAAAGAAAATCGGAACTGTCTTATAAGTATCATAAAATTTTAATTCCATAAATTTATGGGAATTATGGAATATATATTGATATCTTTCTTGTAAAAAGATCAAGTTTCCTGTCTGTAGTCATTTTGGCAAACTTGAATTTACTTGCTTTTCTTCTCTTTGCTGCGTCTCACTAATGCGATAAATAGTTCAATGACTCCGCCACATAGCCATATGATACCTAACGCAATATTTTCTGCCCAGAACCAAAACGGTGACATAACAATCCATGTAATCGCTAAAATAAAAATTCCCCTACTGCTCATGATTTTCCTCCTGAAACTCCGATTGTTGCTTACATTATACTTCGTCCATCTCTCTAAGGACAGTGGGATGTTGTGATGAAAGTGAGAGAGATCGCTTACCTGTCAGACAATTTATCTTACTATATTTTTTGCACGATAAATTTACTGATTTAATATCTCTGCAATCGTGTTTGGTGCATATTTATTGAGTTCATGTCCTGCATTTGGAACGATGTGCAAAGTAGCTTGGGGTAGCAATTCTTTTAGCCTTTTAGAAGCCTTTAGATTGGCAGTATCCTTTTTTCCACACAAAATTGTTACTGGACAACGAATATTATTTAATTGCAAAGTAAAATCCAATGACCGCATAGAGTGAGCCAATTTTATGGTGCTGCTTTTTGATAGTCCCATACTTTCAAAAACCTTGTTTGGCATACAACGGAAGATAAGATTTTGAAAATCTATCAGTAAACTTGGAACTTTATATTGTGCGCCAATCAAAACCAGCGAATCCACTTTTTCCTCATGTCGAATAGCAAAATCAATCGCAAGAAGCGCACCTAACGAAAGACCGCAGATACGAAGCGGCTCTTTTACTTCTGAATACCGCTGTTCTAAATCACCCAAAATCTGCGAATAGGATATTTCATCTTCTGTTGAAGAAAAAAGTTCTGGGCAATCGACATCAGAAATTGATAGTTGTTGGACTACTTCTTTCCAGTCCTGTGCAGTTTGTCCCAACCCATGTAAAAAAACAGTTTTCATTAAACGCCTCCTAAGCTCAAGATAACCATCAATGCACAAACAAACTTGAATTTACAGCACCATTTTCCATAACAATGATGAAATAAATGGTTGAAGGAAGAACATAATAAGTGCTACAGATACACATATTATGTAAAAGTCACTCATTTTTGAATTTGAAAAGATTCGCTTCGTAAAATTATCAGTTATCCTATGTACAATAAAATATCCAATTATAGTACCAACAGTATTTGTAATAATATCGTTTATATCACTGGTTCTAAAAGTAAAAATCTGTAATATTTCAATTAAACTTGTAACTATAAATCCCATTAAGGCAATATTTTTAATATTTCTAAATTTATCCCACAATATCGGCAAAAAGAAACCAAATGGAACAAATAAAAGTATATTCAAACAAGCATTAATGAAATCCGAAACCATATCCAAAAACGGGATAACGTTCACTGCAAAATCAATTTTCAGAGATGCTATATTAGGGAAGCCTACAAGTGCTAAGACTGCAGTAAAATAAAACCCAAATACCATATAAATAATAGTTCGTTTCCAGCTATGAAAACATAACTTGTTATATATGCACCAAATAGGAATTATAAAAACAGCTGCCGCAACAATTTCGATAAGTGCACTATATATTCTATACATATTTTTCTACCTCCACAACTTCCGATTTCTATTTTTCCAGTAATTCTATTGTTTATGTTGTTCCTGCTGTATCGGAAGAAGATATCAAAGCACTGACTTATTGATTGTAATTATATTTTTTTCACTCTGCAAACCCGGAAGTTATATCATCACTTTGCTGCCAGATGCTATATACCTGATACAACATTGATCGGATTCCCTTCCATAAACTGCTTTATATTATCCGCCAGAATAGAAACCAACCGCTGTCTTGTCTCAAGTCCTTTCCATCCCATATGTGGTGTCAAAAGGACTTGATCCATAGTATAAAGAGGGTTGGTTTCTTCCGGTGGTTCAGTTTCCTGAACATCAAGTCCGGCTCCTGCAATCGTACCATTTTCCAATGCCTCTATAAGAGCAGCCTCATCAATAAGTGCACCTCTTGAAGTATTAATGATAAACGCTGAGGGCTTCATAAGTGATAAAGACTCTTTGTTTATCATATGTTTTGTACTTTCCGTCAATGGACAGTGCATGGAAACATAATCACTATTCTTGAGTAATTCCTCAAGCGATACATAGCGGATTCCATTCTCATCCTCTCTCGGTGTCCTTGTATATACAAGTATGTTCATATCCAAAGCCTGTGCGATCTGGATAACCTTCCTGCCAATGTGTCCTGCACCTATAACACCAAGTGTTTTTCCATTTACCTCAACATGCGGAACCTGAAGATTTCTGGTGAAATTGTCATGATTTCCGCATGCCAGCATTTTCATCTGTGCCTGCATTGCAGAACTCAGATTCAATATCATCATGATCGCAGTATGTGCCACACGTTCTGTGCTGTATGCCGGGATATTGCAGACTGTAATCCCCTTCTTCCGTGCTGCTTCAAGATCAATATTATTATATCCTGTACCTGCCTCGCAGATCAGTTTAACAGATTCCGGGAATTTCTGTATCATTTCTGCACTTACAGGCATCTCCTTTGTTACAATGACATCTGCACCCTGAATACGCTCTGACAGCTGCTGTTCTGTTGTATCATCATATACTGTAACATCAGAAGATAAAACGGAAAAATCCAGCTTCCCATCAAAATTCATTTTCTTTGCATTCAATACCACACATTTATCGTTCATACTATAAATTCCTCCTTTTGAATTACTTTAGTCTATCGGGATTGCGCTTCTTTATCAGTCGGCCATGATCTCCGAAGAGCCATATATGATATTAAAAAGTTTGCAAACCAACCAGCCGGTACAGCAAGCCAGACAAATGCAATGCCAAAACGCGGTGCACAAATCAAAGCAACCGACAGACGAATCGCCAGGTTCACCATGTTTGCAATAAGAAACGGACGCATGATTCCAATGCCTCGAAGAACCCCATCGGTTGCCATTTTGATTCCCATAAAGATGAAGAAGTAACCGAGCCATCTCATATAACCCTCGGATACCTGATAAGCCAGGGCAGTTCCATCTTTACCAAGGAATAGCGAGGAAATCTGAGTATGCAATGTTTCAATGACTATAAAAGCAAGAACTGCAAAACATACATCTAACACCAGTGCAGCGTGATATCCTTTTTTGATCCGTTCAATTTTCTTTGCACCAAGATTCTGGGAAACATATGGGGAAACCGCATTGCCAATGGATACAAAAATCAATGAAAAAACATTCTCTACCCGCATCGTCGCCGCATACCCCGCAAGTGCCTGTGTACCGAAAGGGTTTACAACAGCCTGTACGATCATCATACCGATAGACACTGTAGACTGCTGAAGAACCGAAGGTACAGCAATTTGAAGCATGGAATATAACTCCTTCCTGTCAAACCAATCAAATCGACTTTTATATCGACGCATCCGGCTAAGGAAAAGAAAAAGTGAAAACACCGCAGAAATCCCCTGTGCTATAAGAGTCGCAAGGGCTGCCCCAAACACCCCGAGCCCAAGTCCGGCCACCATCCAAAGATCCATAAAAATATTTAAGATTGACGAGAATACCAGAAGTCCCAGTGGGATTTTTGATTCACCAATTGAAGTGAACATGTTGGAAAGAATGTTATACATAAACAGAAACGGAAAGCCCACAAAATAGACCCGCAGATATAACACTGCATCATTCAGTATATCGCCAGGGGTTTGTAATACCCTCATCATCGAGTGGGAAAAGCAAAAGCCAAAAACACCAAGGACTATGCTTAGAATTAAGAAGCTAAACAAGGACGTTGACACGATGGTCTTCATTTTTCCATACTCCCTGGCACCGAAATAGCGGCTTACGAGCACACCGGCACCGACACCTGCCCCCAGTGCCACACAAATGAAAACATTGGTCAGCGCTGCGCAGGCCCCGACAGCTGCAAGTGCAGAAGAGCCAACAAATTGACCGACGATGATAGAGTCAGCCATATTGTATATTTGTTGAAAAAAGCTGCCCAAAATCATTGGCATTGCAAAAACCGTCAACGCTTTAAGAGGCGTATCTGTGATCAAATATTCATCTTTTGACATTATCATATTCCTCCACAGCCTTTATAATTTCACTTATTCTCCTTCGCCAGAATTTATTCCATGCATTCAAAACGCAAGTTTTAAATTACGTTACGAAATAATTATATGTATTTACAGCTGCCAAGTCAAGCCAACGTTTACTTTCAGTAACATAAATGATATGATATTTAAGAAAAATTACTATCCGAAGGATATTATTTTACAGGAGGGACACTTATGTACCTGAACGGTTTAGATGAACTGGATCAGAAGATCATCCAGTTGCTTATAGAAAATGCACGTATTTCTTACTCTGATATCGGTAAAGAAACCGGTATTTCCAGAGTGGCAATAAAAGCCCGGATTCAGGCTCTGGAGAAAAAAGGCATAATTGAAGAATATACAACTATAATAAACCCTCAAAAGATCAGCGGTGCTGTTTCATGCTATTTTGAAATTGAGACAAAACCAGACCATCTGTCGCAGGTGACAGATATATTACATAATAATGATACCGTCACGCAGATTTACCGTGTCACAGGAAGAGACAAACTGCATGTACATGCCGTTGCCTCATCAAGTGATGAAATGGAACACTTCCTGCGCACAGTCATTGATACACTTCCCGGCGTTATCAGCTGTAGCTGCAATACGATCTTATCACGTATTAAAGATATTAAAGGATTACGGCTATAGAAACCTGCTAAACAATTACTTATATTACATTTTGCTATTATTGCAACACATTATAAATCAGATTAGCACAGCCTTCAATACTGTACAAATCAGATTCGGTTCCAAACAGGCGGACAATGCTCATAGGTGCGAATTGAAAAACACAGAAAGCAGCAACGATTACTGCCGTAATTATAGCCCCAGATGGGCTGTGCACCAGTAGAAAGTCCCACAATTTTCTTCAGGATTTTTGACGACAAAGCAAAACTCTCTTTGTGGATCTTAACACTCTTAAATTTCCAAATATATACAAAATAGATGATGAACGTTAAAATCTGTCCTATGTTAGTAGCCCATGCAGCACCTTTTACCCCCAGTGAAAAACAAAAATAAATATCGGATCAAGGATAATGTTTGCGATGCAGCCTATCAACATACCAATCAAACTATACTTTTAGGACTTCCATTGGCACGTATGATACCTGCAAGCTTATCCTCATTAAGTGCTTTTGCGAGAGCCTGATTATCTACAATCGGACCTCTTGCACAGTTGATCAATATTGCTGATGGCTTCATCTTAGCAATTTTCTCCGCACTGATTAATCCATTGGTCTCTGCATTTGCCGGAGTATGCACAGAGATAATGTCACTTTCTGACAGCAATGTATCCAAATTGACATATTTAATTCCAAGTTCTTTTACTTCCTCTCGTTCATGACGCGCATATGCAAGTACTTTGGCACCAAATGCCAGAAACAGTTTTGCTGTCTTGAACCCAATCTGTCCACAGCCAATAATTCCTATGGTTTTTCCTTCAATTTCAGTTCCCGCAAGCCCATATTCTCCTTGGTGTGGTCTGCCTGATTATACACAATTTCAGCCGCAGTCTTACCGGTAATGGCATAGTGGAATTTATTCTGTATGGTGGCATAAAAATGATATGCAGTATCAGAATCTCTATCATAATCAATGCTGCACTCTGCAAAGATATCAGTTATCTGTTGCCATATTCTGCGTTCGCTGGCACGGGCTGAATGAATTAAAAGGAAGATGGCTTCTTACGGTGAAGGAATTACAGAAAACCATTATGGAGAAAGGACGGATGTTATATGAACGAATTACAGGATACTTTAGAGGAGATCATGAAGATTTTCAAATGTCAGGAAGACATGCTAGACATTCTGGAGAACGAGAAGTCTCAAAACATCTTCAGAGAAGCCAAGACAAAGGCAGACTGTATCAATGGTGCTATGGCTGCTTGACCAATCTGTGCTGTGATCCTTAAATGCAGGATACAAAAATCCGGTCTCTTTGATTCCCTCAAATAATTGCCAGATACTTCCCGGTCTTCTGCTTTCATCTGGAATCCTGTACTCTTTTAACTGTTCATTTGTCTTTGAGATCAGCACGGCTTTCGCAAGTTCTAAGTTTTTTCCCCTGTCTGATGCAGACAATTTTAAGAAACGCGTATTGAATGTTCCATCCACATATCCCTCTTCATCAAAATATGCGCCTGCGATCCGGTCTATGGATGCCCGTGCGGGCGTCATCCGTCTGGTGAGTTCTAGCATGTCGTCGCGATTGACCATTTTAATCCCCATTCCTGCGCTGTTTTTTGCACATATCCAGTTTGTGCCGGGGCACAAATCTCCATATCATAATAGCTATTTTAACTGATTTAATATCTTTTTCTCATTCATTCTCGTAAAATCGCTCAGTCTGTATGAGCGTATTCTCTCCTTCACGATCACCGGTACTAAAAAACCATTTGCCGAGAGTTTTGCACACCTGTTTATGATCGTTTTACTGGTCACTCCCACCAACTTGCTGACATCAATCGGCGCAAATTCATACAAATGTTTTTTTATCAGAAATACCAACAGCTCTTTCTCCTTCGCATTCAGATAAGACAATCCGACAAGCAGATCCTCCTCACTGGATTCCCTGGACAACTCGCATACTTTCGCGGAATATAATTCCATCATGCGCAGGAAATAATCTACCCATATCTCCGGATGCGGCGGATTATCCCTCCCGGAATAATACAGTGCCGGAAGTCCCATCTGCAAGGATCGGTAATACTCTTCGGCATCATATGCAAAATACTCTTCTAAAGAACCGATCCCATAAAACCCATATCCATTCAGGTCTAATATATACCCGGACATCAGTCTTGCCGTTCTTCCGTTTCCGTCTTCGAACGGATGGATCGCCACCAGTTGATAATGGACAACTGCAGCAACGATCAGCGGATGATCGTCTGTTGTATTCACATAATTGACCAATTCATCCAAAAGTTCTGGGATATCAATATATTCCGGCGGTATATAATCGGCATTTCCCGTCTCCGAATCATACACTGCAAACAAAAATCCCGGCGGCATGGCTCCCCTCAGCCCAATTTTTTCCTTAGATGCTCCTTTTTCCACTAACGCCTGAATCTCCAGAATCAATTCCTTAGAAAACGGGACTTTATCTTTTACCTTCTTTTCTAAAAGACACAATGCCATGAAGTAATTCCTTACTTCCTGCTCCGGCTTTAAGAAATGTCTGTGCGGATCACTTTCGATTGCGGCATCTGCCTGTCCCTCTGTGAGCGGATTTCCCTCTATTTTATTGGATGCATAGGAACTTTTCTTCTTGGAATTTTTTCTTAACTTATTTGCGGTAATACTCGGTATATGAACATTGCCCATTGAGAATTTATTTTTATCAATCTGTGATATCCTCTTTAGAATATTGTTCGTAAGTGTAACATGGATCATTTTGCTCCCTCCTGCATCATTCTATTATACCGGATTTCCGTAATTTATTCCATTAAATTTACACTATTTTTACACTATTTTTCACTATTCTTTCACTATTTTTCTCTTAATTGCTTTCCTTTTTTACACAAGCCCCTGAATCAGGATAAACAGAATCAGCAGCGGCAATATAAACTGAAAATACGGTTTTAATTTTTTGGAGATCTTAAGTCCCTCTCCCGTGTTTGCTTCGTCGATATATTTGTCAAATCCCCATCCCCACTTCGTTACGCTAAACAGCAGATAGATCAGTGAACCGATCGGTAAAAGCAGATTGCTGACGATAAAATCCTCACTGTCAAGTATATCGCGGCTGCCTATCAGATGCAGGCTGCTCCACACATTATAGCCTAATACGCACGGAATACTTGCGATTAGAATGATCACTGCGTTGATGAACGCAGCTTTCTTTCTGCTCCATTGAAACATGTCCATACAAAATGACATGATGTTTTCAAATACCGCCATGACTGTTGAAAAGCTGGCAAACGTCATAAACAGGAAAAACAGACATCCCCAGATACGTCCACCCGCCATATTGACAAATACATTTGGAAGCGTGATAAAGATCAGGCTGGGACCGGCATCCACTTCCACACCATAGCTGAAGCATGCCGGGAAAATGATCAGTCCTGACATGATCGCAACAAAAGTGTCAAGTCCACAGATCTGTGCTCCCTCACCGGCAAGTGAATGTTCTTTTCCCATATAACTTCCAAAGATCTCCATTGCCGCAACACCAAGACTTAAGGTGAAAAATGCCTGGTTCATAGCCGCTGTGATCACATTTTTAAGTCCTGTCTCTGCAACTGTATCCAGATCCGGTACAAGATAAAATTTCACACCCTCAGCTGCCCCCTGCAATGTGATACTATGCACCGCAAGAACAACGATCAAAATTAACAATGCACTCATCATAAACTTGCTTATTTTTTCCAGTCCATTCTGCAATCCCCTGCTGCACACAAAAAATCCGAGTACTACCGTAAGGATCATCCAGAATGCCATCTGCAAGGGATCCGCAAGAAGATTTCCAAATGCTGCTGCCGTGTCATCCGCTGTCATTCCGGTCAGAAATTCACCTTTTAAAAATTTGAAAAAATAAGATACCATCCAGCCAGAGACTGTCGTGTAATACATCATCAGCATATAGCAGCCAAACATTGCGATCCAGCCGTGAATATGCCATTTACTGCCTTCTTTTTCGAGTGTCTTATATCCTAATACAGCGCTGTTCCTGCTTGCCCGTCCCACAGCAAGCTCCATTGTAAGCACAGGAAGTCCCATTGCAACGAGAAAGATCAGGTAAAATAATACAAAGATTCCGCCACCGTTTTGTCCAGCCACATAAGGGAATCGCCATACGTTTCCAATTCCGATTGCACAGCCTGCGCTCACGAGTAAAAATCCCAAACGGGATTTGAAAGATTCTCTTTTCATATTTTTTACTCCATTTCTGGTTTTTTATTGTTATTAAGGTGGATTTTAAATGATATGATACACTTATTATTTTGAGGATTCAAATTCTTTTAATGCCGCAAGTGCCTGTCCGCCAAGCAGATACAGGATTCCTGTATTAAAAATGGTCATCAGTCCGATTCCTACATCGCCAAGATCCCATACAAAAGTATATGCCGCAATTCCTCCAATAAAAAGCATGACCAAGGCAAGTATCTTATACAATGTCTGCCAGATCCATTTGTCACCAAACAGATAAGCAACATTGCTTCTGGCATAAAACAGAATACCTAAGAATGTGGAGAAACTGAATAAAAACAGGGTCACTGCGATGAATATCACGCCAAATTCACCCAGGTGATAGCGCATTGCCGATTGAAGCAGATCCATGCCTTCTTTTCCCGCCACGACATTTTCCGGTGCTGTAAGCATGATCATTGCAGTACAGCTGCAGATCACGATCGTATCAATAAATACACCAAGTGCCTGTGTCAGTCCGGCGCTGACCGGCGTCTCACATTCGGCTGCTGCGGCAGCACATGGTGCAGAGCCGGAACCGGCTTCATTTGAAAACAATCCCCTTTTTACGCCATTCATAAGGACAGCGCCGAAGCCGCCGGAGACTGCCTGCCTGAGTCCAAACGCCTCCTCAAAAATCCGACCAAAAACCGCCGGAATGCTACCAATATTTTTCAGGATAATAAATATTGTAATTACAAAATAGCAGACCGCCATAACCGGCACGACCACGTCAAGCACTTTTACCGTCGCATTTTTCCGAAGGACGATCACCGCCGCAATCGCAACCAGTACGATTGTTGTGTAGAGTGGCGGAATGCCAAATGCATTTTCAAAGGATGATGCCACGGAGTTACTGATAACCTGGCTGATGCCGCACCAACAGATCAGTCCTGAAATTGCAAAAAGTACCGCGATCAGCACATGCTTTTTCTTCTTTTTTAATTTTTCTTCACAGAAATGATGGATATAATATGCGGGACCTCCGCGATATCCGCCATACAAAGGATCTTTCTCCTTGTGTAACTGTGCGAGCGTCCCCTCCACAAATGCGGTCGAGGAACCGATCAGCGCTGTCACCCACATCCAGAACACAGCACCGGCACCGCCTGCTGAGATTGCCGCTACAACGCCTACCAGATTTCCCATGCCGACTCTGGTAGCCGTCGATACGATCAGCGTCTGGAATGTGGAAAGACTGTCCTTATTTTCCTTTTTTGCCATAAGTGCTTTTATCATATCCGGGAAAAGCCTGACCGGCAAAAATCTTGTGCGGATCGTAAAATAGATTCCTGTCGGAATCAGAAGAATTACAAGTAAAGAAATACCTATGCTGCTTTCCTGCGGCAAAGGGATCGTAATCAGATCTCCCCATAAAAATGCGTAGACCTTTTCAATAACCGAGACTATCATAGTATATACCTTTTCCATCCTTAGTTTGTACTTTCTCTATCATACTATAGATTGTCTCTTTCATGCAATAAACAAAAAAAAGATCCGCAGCATAAGCCACGGATCTTGTCTACCGTTTATACCACTCATTTTTTACAAATAAAGTGCACTCCATTTTATGTCTGATATTTTTATTCTGTTAAATTTTCAGTTTCCGGAACTTTAAATTTCTGGATCATTCCCTGCAGACTCTCTGCCTCACTGCTCATCTCCTGACTGGCAGCCGCACACTCCTCAGATGTTGCAGAATTTGTCTGCACAACATCATTGATCTGCTCAATTCCCTCATTGATCTGCTGGATTTCTGTTGTCTGTGTCTCTAATGTATCCGCAATATGTGTAACGTCTTCCGTAATCAGCTTGGAGTTCTCTGCTACCTCCTCCAGCTGTGCCGCAGTCTCTTCCGCGATTATCATACCTTTTTCTACCGCATTCACAGATGTTTCGATCAGTGATGCTGATTCCTTTGCCGCCTGGGCACTCTGTTCAGCTAATAAATTTACCTGATTCGCTACAACTGCAAATCCTTTTCCTGCCTCTCCGGCCCTTGCCGCTTCAATAGAAGCATTCAACGCCAGCAGATTTGTCTGGGAAGCAATTTCATTAATTGTTGCAATAATCTTATCAATCTCTTTTGATGCCTCATTAATCTCATGCATAGAAGCAACCATTTCATGCATCTTACCATTGCTGTCTGAAATGGCATTTCCAAGTTCATCCACTCTTCCACTGATTGCTTTTGCAGATTGTGAATTTTTTTCTACCTGTTCAGAAACTCCGGCAACTGTAGCCGTCAGTTCTTCTACAACCGCTGCCTGATTCGTAGCTCCATCTGCAAGATCATTGGAACTTGATGCCACCTGGTCTGCTGCACTTGAAACCTCACTCGAAACATTTTTAATTCCTTTGATCGTTTCTGCCATACTCTTCTCAAATGACATGAAAGAATTTAAAATACCGACAAAATCTCCCTTCCACTCTACTTCCGGCTGAACATCAAAATTTCCTTCTGAGAACAGTTTCATTGCACGATCAATATCATCTACATAAGTTCCCAAAATACGAATTGATTTGCGCATACTGTGCGCCAGTCTTCCAATCTCATCCTCCGAATGATATTCCAGCGTACTGTGTAAATTTCCTTCTGTCAGTTCCTTTGCAACGTCTTCCACTGCACGTAACGGATCCAGAATTGTTTCAAGTACCTTTTTACTTGTTACCTTAGCCAGTGTGCATGCATAAACCAGACAGATAATAATACACACAATTCCTGCAACAGCAAAAATAATTGTAGTTCTTGCAGACTGCTCACTTACTTCATCTGTGATCTCATCTAATCTTATGGCAATTTCCACAAGTTTATTTAATGCAGGTGTACAACTATTAAAAATTTCATCAATCGCTTTCTCTTTTTCGCCATTTTTAATTTCTTCTATAATCGAATAACCAATGTTTCCCCAATCAGAAAGAGCAGATGCATACTCATTATATTCCTCATCCGGTAAGACTTTGGTTTTCTTTAATATTTCCAGCTGCGAATCCACTTCTGTAAGCTGCTTTTTTACAGTCTGCTCATAACTGTCATAAGCAGATGTATCATTATTTAATGCCATTTCCCTGATATTTCTCGCTGACGCATTCACATTGATCCTGCAGATTTTTACCGCCTGATCCGCAGCATTGACATCATCTATATAATGTAACATATTAGCAAATAACACACCTATGACCACGATAGAAAACAGCCCCGAAATCAACATCATAATAATGACTTTTCTGTAGCCATAGTTTATCCTTTCCTTCAAACGCATATTTTCCAATTTGTTTTTCATTGTACTCTTTTGTGACAACATAGATTGTTATTTCCTTTCTCTTTGAATTTTTTGAATTTTTACTCTTATATACCAAAATCCATTTTCAAAGTCAATAAGGTTTCGGTTTAAATTTTATATTCTATTTTTCACATAATATTCAGTACTCCCATCCCCAAAAAATTCAGCACTTTTACCAAAAAAGGAAACCACCACACCCCGGCTCCCGGTTTGTGATGGTTTCCTATTATATTATTCTGTCCATTTCTTAAATTCTTCATCCGTACATTTCACATAATGTGTCCCGGACACCAGATGATCCGTTCCTTTATTGTAATCAATGCCGGAAGTCTTGTAATCGTAGCTCAATGCCACACGATTCTTTTCCACGACCGGATTCGGTGCAGGTATCGCAGAAAGAAGGCTCTTCGTATATGGGTGGATTGGATTCTCAAAGATTTCCTCCGTTGTTCCGGTCTCTAAAAGATGTCCCAGATGAAGTACCCCGATGCGATCCGAAATATATTTGACCATGGAAAGGTCATGTGCGATAAACAGATAAGCAGTTCCGGTCTCCTGCTGGATATCCTTCATCAGGTTTACAACCTGTGCCTGAATGGAAACGTCCAGCGCAGAGATACACTCATCTGCAATGATCAGTTTCGGGTTCATGATCAGCGCTCTCGCAATTCCGACACGCTGTCTCTGTCCACCAGAAAACTGATGCGGATAACGGCTCGCATGCTCCGGCGCAAGTCCAACCTTTGCCAGAATATTTTTGACCTTTTCCTCACGCCCCGCGCGTGTCTTGTACATGTGATGGATATCTAAGCCCTCGCCAATGATGTCGCGCACTTTTTTTCTTGGATTTAAAGATGCCATCGGGTCCTGGAAGATCATCTGCATCTGTGTGCGCAGTGCCTGGCTGTTTGCCTTATTGATCTTTCCGCTGATGTCCATTCCATTGAAATTGATCTCGCCGGCAGTCGGATCATATAGTCTTATGATGCTTCTTCCGATCGTTGATTTTCCGGAACCGGATTCGCCGACCAGACCATATGTCTCACCCGGATAGATCTGGAAACTTACGTTTTCTACCGCATGCACGGTATATGTATTACTTACCTTAAAATATTGTTTCAAGCCTTTCACGGTAAGAAGAGGCTTACTGTTTTCATTCACCGTCATCGATCTTAGCCTCCTTCTTCATTCGCGCAATACGCTCTTTTAATTCAAGCGGCATCTCTGCCTTCGGTGCCCGCGGATCTAACAGCCAGGTTGCCGCATAATGCGTATCTGTGATCTGGAACATTGGCGGCTCAGCCTTGTCATCGATCTCAAGCGCAAACTGGTTACGCGGTGCAAACGCATCGCCCGGTTTCTCGTTTAACAAGTTTGGCGGCGAACCAGGGATCGTGTAAAGCCTCTCGTCCGCGGTATCAAGATCAGGCATTGCGGAGAGCAGTCCCCATGTATACGGATGCTTCGGATCATAGAATATCTCATTGATCGTACCTTTCTCGACGATTTTTCCGGCATACATGACATTGACGTAATCTGCAACTTTGGCAACCACGCCGAGGTCATGTGTGATGTAAATAACGGAAATGCCTCTCTCTTTCTGTACTCTGCGGATCAGCTCGATGATCTTTGCCTGAATCGTAACATCCAGTGCAGTCGTCGGCTCATCACAGATCAGAAGATCCGGGTTACAGGCAAGCGCGATGGCAATGACCACACGCTGTCTCATACCACCGGAGAGCTGATGCGGATAGTTTTTCATACGTTTTTCCGCATCCTCGATGCCAACCTCTTTTAAAAGTTCTACTGCCTTATCCCAGGCTTCTTTCTTCGGTGTCTTAAAATGCCAGATCATACCTTCCATGATCTGTTTTCCGATCGTCATGGTCGGATCAAGACTTGTCATCGGATCCTGGAATACCATGGCAATTCTTTTTCCATTGATATGGCGTCTGATCCACTTTTTATCTTTTGTTAAAATGTCTACCGTCTGCGGCGTTCCATCCGCATGATGATAGGAAAATTCTATGGTACCGCCTGTTACTTTCGCATTGGATGCCAAAATACCCATGGCAGCTTTCATTGTTACGGATTTACCGGAGCCGGACTCACCAACGATCGCAACTGTCTCGCCCTTCATCAGGTCAATATTGACTCCACGGATAGCGTGCACGCTTCCTGCAGTCGTCTGAAACGTAATATCCAGGTCCCGTATTTTTAAAATCTGTTCTTTTGTCTCTGACATATACGAATCCCCTTTCTTACATTTCTTTCAGCTTCGGATCTAATGCTTCACGTAAACCATCTGCTACAAGGTTAAAGCTTAACATCAGAAGCGCCATTACAACGATCGGCGGAATGATCTGGTACGGATGTGTGGTAAAACTGTTAAATCCTTCGGAGATCAGTGAACCAAGTGAACACTGCGGCACCGGAATACCAAGACCTACGAAACTTAAGAACGCCTCGGTAAAGATCGCTGTCGGGATGGAGAACATTACCTGTGTAATGATCGGTCCAATGATATTTGGCAGAACTTCTTTAAAGATAATAAAGAAATTTCCTGCTCCAAGTGTCCGTGATGCAAGTACAAATTCCTGCTCTTTTAATTTGAGCATCTCAGCTCTTGCGATACGGCTCATGCCGACCCACTCTGTCAGCATCAATGCAAAAATAATGGTAAGCATACCCGGCTGCAGTACTAATAATAAAAGAGTTACGATAACAAGACGCGGAATACCGTTCGCGACCTCCAGAAACCGCTGCATGAACATATCGACTTTCCCGCCAAAATATCCGGAGATCAGTCCATAGCTCATACCGATCACCATATCGATGATAGCGGCTGCTACGGCGATAATCAGGGAAACGCGTGCGCCGGACCAGGTACGTGTCCAGATATCACGTCCGAAGTTATCACTTCCGAACCAGTAGTAAAGATCATCTAAGCCTTTTTCTTCATAGTAATTGATCTTTTTTGTTCCGGTCGTTGTTTTCATGCCCTCACTGCCATCGAAGATGCCAAGTTTTTCAAGACCTTTTACCCTCGGTGCAAAGTTTTTCTGTGTCAGTGACTGTTCGGAGTAACTGAAATCATTCATCCCCGGGCCAATAATTGCAAATACCGTAATGATAATGATCAGGATCAGACCGATCACTGCACTGATTTTTTTGAAATAGCGGATCAATACGTCTTTCCAGAAACTCTGTGCTGCAAAGTTGTCATCTAACGCAAGTTCGCCATCCGTATGTTTAAATTTAAAATCCGCCTCGACCGGTATGTAGCCGGCAGCATCATTTCCCACATTCATGGTATTTTCCTGTGACACCATATCAGTCTCCTTTCTTTGCCAGACGAATTCTCGGGTCAATGATTCCGTAAAGGATATCTACCACAAGCATGATGGCAATGTACATTGCAGAATAAATAAAGCTTAATGCGATAACCACGTTGTAGTCGTTCGACTGAATGGCATTTACCAGAAGACTTCCGACACCCGGTATTGCAAATATTTTTTCAACAACCAGAGAACCGGTCATCAGATCGACAATCAGCGGTGCAAGCACGGTGATGATCGGGATCAGTGCATTTCGCAGTGCATGTTTAAAAATCAGCGCTGAACCCGAAATTCCTTTGCTCTCCGCAAGCAGCATATAATCGCTGCCGAGTACCTCAAGCATTTCACTTCGTGTAAAACGTGCAATCGACGCCATCGTAAACATCGAAAGTGAGATACTAGGCAGCACGCTTGATCCGAAAATATCGCTCTCCGAAAACAGCATCGGGAACCACCCTAATTTAAATCCGAAGTTATAGCTGAGTGCCAGCGCGAACACATACGACGGTACCGACACACCGATAACTGAAATGATCGTCGCTAACGAATCCCATATCGTGTCATGTTTTAATGCCGCGAGAAGTCCAAGCAAAAGCCCGACCACGGCACCAATCAACACCGCATATCCTCCGATACTGATGGAGATCGGAAGTCTTGTCTTTATCAACTGGGAAATTGGTGTATTCTTTGAGATATTGTAGCTTACGCCAAGGTCTCCTTTTAACATATTGCCTACATATTTCACAAACTGTACCGGCAACGGCTGATCCAGTCCATATTTCGTATACAGCGCTGCTCTCTGGTCTGCATTTAACTTCTCATCGTTGAATGGAGAACCCGGCATCAGCTGCATCAAAATAAACAGAACGAGCAAAATTGCAAGCAACGTAAACAAAGACGTTACAATTCTCTTAAGTGCATATTTTTTCACGTTCTAATCCTCCTTTAGTTTTGCGGAGCAAAATGCGACTGCCTTTGCAGGAGCAGAGGATTTTCCTCCTTGTTTTCCGAAGGAAAATGCGACTGCCTTTGCAGGAGCAGAGGATTTTCCTCCTTTAGTTTTGCGTTCACGACATAGGAAATTCCTGCCTCATTTCCTATAGCGTCAACAATATGATGAAATTGCCGCACCAAAGTTTTGCACTTTAGTGCGGCTATATTCATTTTCCTGCAAAACAGAATATTTACTGTTTCAACACTTTTTTATTCGGTCTTTACAGCATCTTTGTATACACGGTTGATAGCTACCGGATGATACTCAACGCCCGTTACTTTAGAAGAAAGCATCTCTGCGTTGCACTGTGTGTAAAGCGGATAAATAACTGCCTCATCCATAACAATCTTCTCAGCATCGTAGAGTCTTGCCCAGCGTCCCTCTGCATCTGTGCAAAGATCACCGGTTGTACACTCATCAATGATTGCATCGTAATCTGCGTTGCTCCACAGACCGTAGTTGTTAGAGTTATCTGTTACCCACATTCCAAGATATGTCATTGGATCTGCGTAGTCCGGTCCCCAACGTGTTAAACCTAACTGGAAGTTACCGTTCTGCATGTCTTCCACACGCTGTTTCTTCGGCTCAACAACCAAGTTTACGGTCAGTCCCGGAAGAGCTGTCTCCCACTGCTCTTTTAATACCTGCGCTACTTTCTGAGGTGCGTCATCTGCATCTACTACCATGTCTAAAGTGATCTCAGATTCACCAAGTTCCTCTAAACCTTTTGCCCAGTAATCTGCTGCTTTTGCAGTATCATAAGCACATACATCAGAGAATTTTGTCTGATCTTCGGAGAAGTCAGATCCGTCCGGACCTGCTGCGAACTGCATTGGAACTGCTGTGTATGTAGAAGCAGAACCATCTTTTAATACATCTGCTGTGATGGAATCACGGTCGATTGCCATTGTCATTGCAAGACGGATATTTAAGTTTGCGAGTTCAGGAACAGAATTCATATTCGGGCTGACATACCATAAGTAACCGGCACCAACGGTTGTGAATTCAGGATCATCTTTTACCTGATCAACCTGCTCACCGTTTACTAATGTTGTATCAAGCGCTCCTGTCTGGTAGCTCATTAATGCCTGCTGTGAATCCTGGATTACCTGATAACTTAATCCGGAAAGTTTTACTCTGTCGGTATCATAGTAGTCTGCATTTTTTGTTAAATGGAATGCAGTTGCTGCCGGCTGATAAGAATCCAGCACAAATGCACCGTTTGATAATACTGTCTCAGGACTTGTTGCAAATGTATCTCCACAGGAAGTAAAGAACTCCTCATTTACCGGATAGAAAGTCGGGAAATACATCAGAGAAGTGAAATAGCTGACTGGTACATTCAGTTCAACCTGAAGTGTATTGTCGTCTACTGCTGTCACACCAAGTTCACTCTTGTCTTTCTCACCTGCGATGATCTCTGCTGCATTTTTGATCTGACCGATATCGCTTAACATATATGCATACTCTGATGCGACATCCGGATCAACAGCTCTCTGCCATCCGAATACGAAATCTGCTGCGGTAACCGGTGTGCCGTTGCTCCATTTTGCATCGGTACGAAGATGGAATGTATAAGTTAAACCATCGTCTGATAAATCATAGCTTTCTGCAATTGCCGGAACTGCCTGTCCGTCTGCATCCATCTGCATCAGACCGTCGGTGTAATCAGCGATTACCTCAAAGGATGTTCCGTCGGTAGCCTGCTGCGGATCGAGTGACTCGACCGGAGTTTCAAGCATAACATTCATGTCTGATGCGCTTGCTGCGGCATCTGTTCCTGCAGCATCACCTGCTGCGCTGCCTGTCTCTGTGCCTGTGGTCGTTCCCTGTGTTGCAGAAGAACTGTTCCCGCCACAGCCTGCAAGACCAAGCATCATTGTTCCGGCCATCAACATAGCCAAAACTGCTTTGGTTTTTTTCATAATAGTAATCCTCCTTGTTTTTGCGAAGCAAAAATCCGAGTCCTCTGACGAGGAGAGGACTTTCCTCCTTAATAAAAATGCGCAAAGATGGCTCTTTTTCTCTGCGCCCCTTTACGCTGATAACACTTTAGCACATTGCATTGTAAAATGCAAGTATTATGTTATACATTTTGTACTTTTGTACTAATTTTTTTATTATATTCTGTTTTTGTCTATTTTTTTCTAAAAACAGGCAAATTCACACACAAAAAAAATAGGTGAAATACCTTTTCATGTATTTCACCCATAACTTTTTTAATCTTCCTCATGTTCCCTGCATCAATATTTTAAATATTTTTGTAAGAATTATTTTGTAAGGTCTTTTATAACTTCCCCTGCAAGGATCAGACCTGCCACAGACGGTACAAATGCGATACTTCCCGGAATATCTCGGCGTTCTGTACATTTATGGACTGTTCCAGGCGGGCAGACACAATGTGAACGGCAGCTGATACTCATATCTTCGATCGGTCTTGTCGGCTGTTCCTTAGAATATACAACTTTTAATTTTTTGACGCCACGTTTTTTTAACTCACGACGCATGACACGGGCAAGCGGACAGACTGTCGTCTTATAAATATCTGCTACTTCAAATTTGGTCGGATCTAATTTATTGCCGGCTCCCATACAGCTGATCACCGGTACGTTACACTCTTTTGCCCGCATGATGATCTCTAATTTGGCTGTAACTGTGTCTACTGCATCCACGACATAATCATATTCGGAAAAATCAAACTCATGTGCATTTTCCGGCAGATAAAAACATTTTCTTGCTTCCACCTTCGCATCCGGATTGATCTCTAAGACGCGCTCTGTCATCACATCAACTTTATATTTTCCAACTGTCTTTCTGGTTGCAATGATCTGACGGTTGATATTGGTCAGGCAGACCTTGTCGTCATCCACGATCACAAAAGATCCGACTCCGCTTCTTGCAAGTGCCTCCACAACATAGCCGCCAACTCCGCCGATCCCAAAGACCGCAACTTTCGCATTGGCAAGCCGTTCCATATTATCCGCCCCAAGTAATAACTGGGTTCTCGAAAATTGATTTAACATATCCTGTATATCTCCTGTTATCTCTATTGCTATTTCACTATAGTGTCTCATTCATACTTCCCATACGGTATCCACCAAGATCAAGTGTCACATAGGAAAATCCCAGTTGTTTCAGGTAAGAATAAATCTTTTCCCGGTTTTCCCCGGAAACCAGTCTCTCAATCTCATCCGGCAGCACTTCAATACGCGCAATATCCCCATGGATTCTTACGCGCACCTGATGAAATCCCAGATCAAGCAATAACTGTTCTGCCTTATCTACCATACCAAGTTTTTCTTCAGAGATCGTCTCTCCATAAACAAACCGGGAGGAAAGGCACGCAAATGACTGCTTGTCCCATGTCGGCAATCCCATTTCTTTGGAAAGTGTGCGGATCTCTTTTTTATTCAATAAGGCCTCTCTGAGCGGACTTTTGATTCCAAGTTCTGCTACGGCTACAAGTCCCGGACGATAATCGCCGTTATCATCCATATTCGAACCCTCTGCTACGGCATTGATCTGATATTCATTTGCGATTTCAAGTATTTTTTCAAACAGCTCATGCTTGCAAAGGTAACAGCGGTTCTTCGGATTCTGCCGGAATCCCTCGATATCAAGTTCTTCTGACTTGCACACGATATGTCTGATTCCCTGTTCCTTGCAAAACTGCTTTGCCTCCTCTAACTCCCTTTTCGGAAAAGAACAGGAGGATGCGGTAACTGCGATCACATGATCTGCACCAAGTGTTTCTTTAGCAGCGGCAAGCAGAAATGTAGAATCCACTCCGCTGGAAAATGCAACGGCAACACTGCCCAATGATTTTAAATATTCCTGTAAATTTTTATATTTTTCCTGTACTGACTGCATAACAATCCTTCTTCTTACTGCCTTTTTATAAAAACTATATTTTTCCATTAATTCCTAGTTTTCTCATAGGTTCTATGTATTTTAACATGATATGATGTGAGTGTCAAAAGATATGACAAAGCGGACGTCAAATGCTTCTGCATCCAGCGCCCGCTTCCGTCTAATCCAGTCTTACCACTGCATAATCACCCATAGCATGATTGACATAAAAGATCACATATACTTTTCCATCATGCATGTAAGATTCTCCTGTTGTCTCATCTGTTCCATAATCCTCCAGATCGCCATCAAAATGAGCAAGGCTTGCTGCAAGTGATTCCTCTGTCGGTTCCATCCAGATAAAATTAAATTCCAAAATATCCTTCATCGTGATTTCTGCAGAAGGATTTCCATCTGCATCCAGTACCGTATACCCCTGCGCGCTGCCTCCATCCTCTTTCCCGGCAAATAAAATTTTTGCTGTCTGATCCGGATCGGCAAAATCAGAAAATGTCATTTTTTCGCCGGTCTTCATGTTAATGTTAACGGATGTAAGTGCTGCGGACGGATGTGCCGCTCCCTCATAATTATAATAACCCTGACAGGTCAATGACAATATATCCTGCGTCTGTTCCTGTACGGTGTAGGTAAGCATTACAGAATCGTTTGCGCCAAGGCTCATCTCCTCTGTATCTCCTGTCATTTCCCCGGCAGCCTCTTTCGCAGTAGTTTCAAAGTAGTTATTCCATTCTTCCTGCTTGTCGGTATTACTCCATCCTGTGATCTTCGGGTAAGAAATATCAACCAGCTCTGTTTTTTTATAACTTACCATCTCTACCTGATAATCACTCTGTGCTTCCTGTTCTGCTTCTGTCCCATCGGCAATGTCTGTTGTTTCTGCCCGCTGTGTATCTCCAGAAGATTCTGTGTCATCTGCCTGTGCCTCATTCTGTACCGTGCTTTCACTCGTTTCCTGACGGTCTGCGCTATTGTCCGCACCGGTACTCTTATTTTCACCACAGCCTGCTGCAAACATCAATGACAGTGACAATGCTACAATCAATATAAAGTTTCTTTTTTTCATGCAAATTTCCTTTCCTCTGCAGACAGACTAATCTGCCATCCTCTACTGCTCTAAAAATTTTACAATATCCTCTGGTTTCTCTGCAAAATGTGTTGCTCCATGTTCGATCAGAAACTCCTTATCACGGAATCCCCAGAGTACCGAGATACATGGCAGTCCGGAATTTTTTGCTGTCATGACATCCACATCTGAATCCCCGATATAGACGGCTGTATCAGCAGATTTACCCAGTTCTTCCAGTGCAGTTTTTACCATATCCGGTGCCGGTTTTCTCGCCACACCTTCGCGTTCTCCGATCGCAGCCTGCACGATTCCTTCAAAATAAATTTCATTCAATTCTTTGACGGCAAAATCAATCTTATTAGAAACGATCGCAAGGGCATAACCTTTTTCTTTTAATTCACGAAGCAGCGGAACCACACCATCATAGGCTCTGGTTTTGTCATTGCAGTGCTCTCCATAATATTTTTTAAATATGGAAAATGTTTCTTCAAATTTTGGATTATCAAATCCTCCCGGAACGGAAAGTTCCATCAGACGACGCACACCGTTTCCAACGAATGAACGCACTTCACCGATCGTGCGCTCCGGCATCTGCATCGTGCGCAGTGCATGATTGGTGGCATCCGCCAAATCCTCTAACGTATTCAATAAAGTTCCATCCAGGTCAAAAACGACTGTTTCATACTTTTTCATAATGAACCTCATTTCCAGACAGCTTATATTTCACACTGCCATTATCTTCCTGATATTGACTCTTACGGTTTCCGCAGGCACCTGTTTGTAATCTTCTAATTAGCACTCACGTTCCCCGCAGGCATCTGTTTGTGATCTTCTAATTAACACTCACGTTTCCGGCAAGCACCTGTTTGTAATCTTCATAATTTTTTGCCAGAAGCGCAGGTGTGTCAAGCCCATACGGACATTTGCTCTTACACTTATTGCAATGTAAACAGTTTTCAATTTTCTTCATCTTAGCCTGAACCTCAGGTGTGAGCTGCAGCGCTGACGGGGAACGACGGAGCAGTAATGACATGCGGGCACAGTTGTTGATCTCGATACCCGCCGGACACGGCATACAATAACCACATCCGCGGCAGAAATCTCCCGCAAGTTCTTTTCTGTCATGCTCGATCAGTGCACGGATCTCATCGGTCATAGCTGGCGGATTATCAATATAAGAAATAAATTCGTCCAGCTCTTTTTCTCTCTGCACGCCCCAGATCGGCAGTACATTTTCATACTGCGCTTCAAATGCATAGGCTGCTGCCGAATTTGTGATCAGTCCACCGGAAAGTGCCTTCATCGCAATAAAGCCCATATTTGCCTTTTTGCATTTTTCCACCAGAGCAATATCTTTATCTGTTGCCAGATAGCAGAACGGGAACTGTAATGTCTCGTACAATCCGGATTCGATCGCTTCCTCGGCAACTGCAAGTCTGTGGTTTGTAATACCGATATGACGGATCTTTCCCTGTGCTTTTGCTTCGAGCATTGCTTCATAAAGTCCTGTTCCATCCCCCGGCTTCGGGCAGAAAGACGGATTGTGGAACTGATAAATATCAATGTAATCCGTTCTTAAATTATGCAAAGAAATGCCAAGCTGCTCCCAGAATTCGTCTGCATTATTTGCCGCTGTTTTCGTTGCAATATAAACTTTCTCACGCATTCCATCAAATGCTTCACCTAACTTTTCCTCGCTGTCCGTGTAGAAACGCGCTGTGTCAAAAAATGTAATGCCCGCTTCATACGCTTTTCTCGCCAGTTTTACCGCATCCTCCGTACTGACTCTCTGGATCGGCAACGCACCGAATCCATTTTTATTTACTTTGATCCCTGTACTTCCTAGTACTACCGCTTCCATAACTCTTATTGTTTTCCTCCTTAAATCGTATTTTAACCACTATTTGCTCCCAGCCTCATCTATGCATTCTATTGTTTTAGATATGGGAAAAATAACTCACTCTTATTTCGCTTATCAAACATATTGTTATACTGCAGTATCTCATAGTTTTTCAGCCATCTGGCATCCTCACCGGCCGCATCCTCCACATGCAAAAATCTTCCCTGTGATTTTGAATAAAAACCTCTGGAATTGACTGCAGGAATTTCTTCCATCATGTCAGCTAAAAACTGGTTATATGCCGGAAGCGTGATGCCCGCACGCTCTAATGCCAATGTAGACAGATAATTAAGACTTGTCAACTCAACATTTTCTTTTTCGCTGTCATAATTTGTCCAGATGAAAAATGGTACTGTATAGAGATTTTCAAGTTCCGACAGCGTCAGTCCCCCCAGACCTTTTCCATTCAGATACGGATAAAAGCTGGATGATAAACTTGGCTGATGATCTCCGAAAAAGACGATCTCCACCGGATCATCCACTTTTTCAAAATAGGAGATCAGATACTCTAATGCAGAATCACTCTCATGAATCAATGACAGATACTGGTTCACATCCGGATAATTGATACCGAGCATCCGTGCCTTTTCATCAAAATTATCATATTTTTCCGTATAACCACCATGATTCTGCATGGAAATACTCATGATAAATAAATCTTCATTGGACTTTTTGCTCTCATAACGGTCAACGATCTTTTCATACAGTTCCTGATCTGTAATATAATCACGTAAGATCTTGGTCTGGTCAAAATCATCTATAAAGTGTGACTCATCAAATCCCATATTCGGATATACAATATTCCTGCTCCATCCGGTCTCATAATAAGGATGCATTGCCACACAGGTATATCCGATATTTTTCAGATCTGACACCAGCGACGTCGGCGTATCGGTAATGTACTGCTGATAGACAACCGAACCGCTCGGAAGAAATGCCATGGAGTTACCGGTTAAAAATTCCCACTCCGAGTTCGGTGTCTTAGCACCAAATACTGAAGAAAGCGCGTGTCCCTTGATCGTATTATCTTCCAGAGAATCATAAAACGGCGTCAGATCGATATTCGTTGAGAAATTACCCACCACGCTTAAATCCGCATAAGACTCACTCATAACAACAATGATCGTCGGCTTCTTTTCTTTCCCCCCATTATCGGTATCCGTCTCTTTTGCATACTGTTTTTCCAGTTCCTGCACTGCCTCTTTCGAATATCCCTCCGGCTCCGCAATAAAGCAGTCACGGATACTTAACACAAAGTTTAAGATGTAACCGTTTCTATAACTTCCCTTTTGTTCCCATGTTTCTGTCACTACAGTCTGCGTATGTTTTCCTATATATACACAGCAAAGCACGGCAAGTGAAATACAGACGATCGACATTGGAATCCTTTTTTTGAAGGAAACATGCAATTTCCGGATGAGTGCAACATACAGCGTGGAAAGAAGTATCACATACCCTGCCCTTGCATCCATGACAAATTCATAATTGCCTGCCACGGATAGTCCTGTCTGAATGGACTTTAAATCACTGAAAATAAATTCATTTCCCCGAAACAAATATACAAAATAGTTGATCCCTGCAAAGGATAAAAGCACAATGTGCGAGATCAGGCAGGTTAAGCCTGTATTATTCGTAAATACCTGGACGACCAGAAAAACTACCAGGCAGCATAATACGTTTAACAGCATTTTGTTATCTGAAATCTTAGCTCTCAGTTCTGCATCCAAAAGCAGGTACTGGATATGATAAGCCGTAAAAATACCGCCGCTTCCCAGCATAAGCGCACTCCACAGCCATGACAGTTTTTCATTTAATTCAATCTTTAAGCTCTTGATTCCAAAATAAAGTACTCCAAAACCAAGCAGCACCCATATCGGAAATCGAATGACTGCAAACAGCACTGCTGCAAACACCATTGCAACTGCAAGCCGGATCAGATTCTCTTTTTCAAAATATAACTTTATCTTCATGGTTTCCTCATAATTCAATCTCTCATAGTCTCTTTTTCAACAAAGTTATTCTATCATTACATACAGATTTGTCAATTTTGTGAAGATTAAACTTTTCTTATTTTTTTCTTTGATTTTTATTCTTCTGATATTACAGGTCCCGGTAAATGGTGGGTTTCAATATCAATAAAATACCCCCTGAGCAGATTTATATCATGCCTGCAAAGGAGGTATTTTCCATATTATTTTGTCCGCTTTTTAAAGAAATCATCGATTGCTACATGCAGTTTCTGTGCATCCATGCTCTTTAACAGATAACCGTCCGGCTTTAATGACATCACGTTCATGACTGTCTGTGCATCATTTTTTCCCGTCAGGAAAATGATCGGAATATTCTGAAATTCTGCATCTTCACGTATCATCTGCATAAACTGCCTGCCGTCGACGATCGGCATTTCATAGTCTAATAAGATCAGATCCGGTATATTTAAGGCAAGGTATTTGATCGCCATCTCGCTGGAATTGACCGGGATCACCTGATATTTATCTTCTAACAGTGTCTTAATATTTCGAAGTATTACCCCCGAATCATCAACTGCTAAAATCGTTCTTTTTTTCATCCTGTAATATTCATCGACCTGCCGTTTGATGTTTTCCACCATCTCCACAACATTGATCGGTCTTATAAAGATATCGGTAAACATCTGCTTTGCAAGCGTTTCCCAGAGTTTCTCAAGCTCTTCCACGTTTCCCATAACAAATACAGGCGTTTTATGCTTGATCGCATGATCGACAATTACCTTGACACCTACCGCCTTTTTCAAAAGTTCTGCACTTGTACAGATCAGATAGCCCTGTGGCTGTTCTTTTGTGGTAAGCGTTGTTGCCATTGCGATATTTACTACCTTTGCTTTAACCTTTTCTTTTTCAAATGTACTCTCAAATGACTTCGTCAGATAACTCTGTTCTTCCATCAAAATAAGAAATTCTCTTTTGTCCTCAAGCATAATAAACCTCCTTTAGTCCCGCAATAACTCCGTCATGGTATCTGTCAATTCCATAATCTCTTCCATCGATCCACTCGCCATCCGAAACTTCTTTTTTGGCAGCTTCCTCCTTATCTGCATAAGGACGGAGTATCGTTTTAAAACCACGGTACATCGTAAGCAGATCCGGTGTTTTTTCCTCAAGCACTGATGTGTCTGCCTGCTTACCACAACTTTCAAGTTCCTTTGCCGCCTCTGATAACGGTACTGCACCGATCAGAAGTGCGGAACTCTTTAACGCATGTACTTCAATGACATAATCATTGATCAGACCTTCTTTCAGGCACTGTTCGATCTTATTTGCCTTGCTGTCGATTGTACGGTAAAAAATCTGGATCGTTTTCATAAGGGCTGCTTTTGAACCACAACGTTTTACCCCCTCTTCAAACGAAAATCCGTCTGTTACTTCCTGTGATCTTTCTGTCTCTGCCGCAGCATCCATATCATCCTCTGTAATAAGTTCTTTTGCCTCTTCCTTAGAAATCTCGTGTATAAGCTCTTTCGGAAGCCATAACTTTAACTGATTACAGATCCGTGTAAACTCAATCGGTTTTGCAACAAAACCATTCATCCCCACATTCAAAAATTCTTTTCTCGCATCTACCATTGCATTTGCAGTGAGTGCAATGATCGGCACTTCTTTTCGTTTTTCATCCGGCAATGCACGAATCTCTTTTGTAGCTTCTATTCCATCCATAACCGGCATCATATGATCCATCAATACCAGATCATATTGTTCCTGCCGAACCATCTTAACTGCCTGCATACCATTTTCCGCGGTATCTATCTGCATCTGAAGCGGCTTTAAAAGCTCCTGCGCAACCACAAGATTCAGATCATTATCATCTACAAGCAAAATATGAGCTTCCGGCGCAATAAACAGATTCTCTGCTTCTTTTTCGATCACACTCTCCTTCTGCTGCTCGTAATTAACAGCAGACATTGGTGTCGCATCAACAATGGTCTGTTCTATCGTAAAGTAAAACTTACTTCCCTTGCCATATTCGCTTTCTACTTCAATGACTCCTCCCATCATATTGACTAAATTCTGGGAAATTGTCAACCCCAGTCCGGTTCCTTCCACATAACGGTTTCTGTCCATCTCCACGCGCTGAAACGCATCGAACAGAATTTTCTGATCTTCCTTGCGGATTCCGATCCCGGTATCTGCCACCTCATAATAAAGCATTACTTTATCCGTATTTTTCTGTCTGACATGCACGGAAAAGCGGACGCTGCCTTTCTCTGTATATTTAATGGCGTTATTCACCAGGTTTATGATGACCTGACGGATACGCCCCATATCCCCTTTCAGCTTACATGGAATATCCTGATCAATATCATAGATCAGTTCCAGACCGGAATGTCCGATCCTGTTTTCCATACTGATCCTCAGATCATGAAACATTGAACATGTATCATACGGTTCATCAAACAGCTGCATTTTACCGGCTTCCATCTTTGAACAATCCAGCACATCATTGATGATCGTAAGAAGCACACGCCCGGAACTCTGGATATTCAGCAAATATTCCTGCTCCTTCGGTGAATGCCGGGAACGCAGTAAGATCTCTGTAATTCCCACAATAGAGTTCATCGGCGTACGTATCTCATGTGACATATTCGAAACGAAGTTGGTTTTGGCACGGTTGGCATCTTCCGTCTGTAATACAAGACGCTTCATCAGATGGTTCTGCTCTATGATCTTTGTCACGTCGACAATTGTCATCATATATCCCTGTATCAGTTCATTGTCCTTTAACACCGTTTCTTCCACCTGATAATGCCGGTCTTTCCAGTCAAAAAAATCCTGACTGCCCTGAATAAATGTATATATCTTATCATCCGTGCAATATCCCTGTTCCTTATTTATAGAAGTAATAATTTTATCCGCCATCGAATTAAAAAAAAGGAAACGGTGATCCGCATCTGTTACAATGACAGCTTCTTTCAGATTATCAATAATATAATTTTTTGCATTTTTTACAGGATCAAACAAGCCGTATTTTACAACGGCAATGCTCATAAAGATACAGGACAACAGAATTCCAAGAGGTGTTGGATCATCTCCTTTTAGAATTTTTAAAATGCGCAGAGACAACAGGAGCATTGGTGAAAGCATCGCTGCGATCATAAGGAAATGGATTTTTCCTTTATTGGGCATACTTCTCTGAGAGCAGTAGGAAGAGATGATGATGCCGATCGTGGTCATGATTTCTGCCAGTAAGAAAGCCATATAGACATAGTACATTGGTGCTGGAGAGATTTCCAGCGTATATCCGTTCAGGTTTGCCTTCGAAGGAGCCAGCCAGTAATCTTTATAGTATAGATGATGATAATCAACGGTTGCGATCATAACATAAAATCCCATGTTTACCACAAGAAGCAGATGAATTGCCCATTGTGGGATTTTTATATTTTTCCAGCGTATCATAAACATGAGAGCGCAGAAATTACCAAAACATTTTCCCAGGTATTCCATTTTCCCGATCACAACCATAGTTTCTTTCTGACCGCCCACAATGTAAATACTTTTTGCCACAAGTGTCACCAGACAACAGGCAATCGTTAAGATAAGCTCCCCTCTATAGTTTGTATCTTCCTTCCGGAAAACAATCACCAGTAAATCAAAAGCCACAAGAACACCAAATATATGAAGTAACAGCCACAAAACCGCAAATGTCATCACTTACGCTCCCCCTTCTGTTCCTGCACATAACTAGTACATTTTTACCATTATATCATGTCCTGGTGGGTTTGATAACTGGTTTTTCGTAAATTTTAGTTGACTTTAATTTTCAACATCTGTTGCCAAAGCTGCCCGCACTCTCTTTTTTCAAATCCGGCTGCTTTTCAAACATACAGGATGGATTCCTTTTACTAAACTCATTTTATTGTCCTCCTTCTTATCTGAACATCTATCCTTCCGTTTTTCCTTTTTAACACTTACCTTCCCTGATACCCGCAGCCTTCTCTTCCAGGCATATCCTCACTTTTCACATAGCGGGCATTGAACTCCATATTGATCTCGCGCAATTCTTTTTTCCCATCAATATAATCCTGATACATTTCCACAAGTCCTGACATGCAGCCATCGCAGGCTGCATCCATGTTTCCTAATGATTCTGCCACGATCTTTTCACGTTCTTCTTTTGTTGTCTCGGAAATTAAATATCCCATTGTCATTCTCTCCTTTTTCAAGTACCATGATCGCATTGGAATTTCTTACGGTGGAAAGCCTGTGTGCGATCGTGCCTGTAAACAAATGTGTATCCTGTATTACCATGGAAAGAGAACGCCGCAGGTCATCTTTCCTGATATCTTTGACGTCGATCCCATCATATGTGATCTGTCCCGGTTTTGCAAACAATGATATTCCGTTCAGCACCGTTTTCTCCGGCACATAGCCGAACACGACATCATGGAAACGCACATCTCCCTTTAACAGTGTCAGTTCTTCTGATGACAGTTTCCACGCATAAGGCAAAAATAAACCTCTTAACTCTTTCGGCTTTACGATTTTGTATACCTGAACGGAACTTATTTCGTAAATAAATGCAAAATATCTATAAAGGTAGCCAATCCAATATATTTCATGCAAGATTCCAAATTTGGTAACCTTGCCTTCTTGCCGAATCGTATACGGGATGCATATTTTTATCCAATATCTTACAGAACTCCTCTCTTGAATTTCCTTTTCGATAAAGTTCCTGATTTGCCCAAATGGAATGTAAATTGTCTCTGTAACAGGCTTCATATAACTTGTAAATTCCAGGCTTTTCATGCATCTTTTCATATAAAATAAACTGATTATCTGCAAACTTAGAAAAAAACAAATCCCATTTTGGGAGCTTGTTATTTTTCCTAGAATTCCAAATGGAATCCATCGGCATGAGATTCCAGAGTTCATCATTCATCACAAATGAGTGTGGAATAAAATGATCCAGATCATATTCTTGTGTATTGATTGGTTCACCCTTAAATACATCTATAATTGGCGTAATTTCCATCACCGCGTCCCAAAGCTTTCTTGCATTTTCCAACTTGCGTATTTTTTCATCTGCGGAGGTAAGTTTATATACCAATCCCGGAACTTCCGGATTATTATTCTGCAGCCACCTAACCTTTTCCAACTGAATCCAACCGAGAATGTTTACGGTATTGTCCCGAATCATTTGAAACCAGTCATCTTGAAAGGTAATCACTCTTTTCAGACTTTTACCATCATTAAATGTATAGGGCAATAAGATTTCGGTCTGGCTTAGTTTGTTATAATATTCCATCATTCTTCCGGCACTGCTTTCCAGATTAATCTTCTCGACTCCACGATTTGCAAATCCAGACAAAGCCTTGTAAGGAACATTTTTCGTGAGGTCTTTTTTGTAAGTGCCAAGTTCTTTATCCTCCGAAAACTCCAGCAATTTATTTATGATTTCTACGTCACTTGCATTGTTTGCAAGTCCGCTTAATTTCTGTAATCTTAATACGGCTTTTTCAAGATTATCCTTAATAATTCCTTCCCCATAGATTCCACTTAAGTGGATGTGATACTCAAGAACCGGATACCAGGCATTTGATATCATTTTGTTGATGATTTCATCGTAGGCAGCTTCTTTTTTATTAGCAGATATCAGCTGCACAATTGCTTCGAGCCAATAAAACTTATAGCTGCACGTTGGAGAATTCATCATTTTAGAAAATCCATCTATGTCAAGCTTGTTGTAGTATTTCTTGTCGATGGGTAAATCAGCCAATATCTCACCTTCTCCCTTGATTATCTGTTTCAATTCGTCTTTTAAAATTGTAACTTTTTTTATTACAATTTTAAAATATCATGATGTTGGGGGCAAAACCATAAATAACTTTGCCCCTATTTCTATAGTACCTTGAAAAATTCATAATTTGTAGTATGTCGCCGGATTTTAGAAGATATATGCCGGGGCTTTCCTGCCTTGTTTTATGCAAGTACCGGATTTTGAGTGTAATGTCCTAAGCCCTTCACATAATTGAAGAGTTTCCGGAAATTCAATGCGGCTATTTTGGAACCGAAAGAGAACTTGCCACGCTGTTTTCCACGGGGCATCTTTTCCAAATGGTAATTCTTTCGAATATTTGACGGAACAGTTTCCACTCCATTACGGAGAATGCAGGTGTATATCAGTTCCATCCGGCTTAGTTTGCGGATGTTGGATTCAACCATCATGGAATCCATTCGTCTGACTTTGCCGCTGATTTCCATCAATTTTACAATGGAAGCACTTAGATCTTTCACACAGTCATGGTAGAGATCCTTATTATGAAGGGCATACTGAATTCGAAAATCCAGCATAAGATTTTCAACTATCTCATCATCGGAATAATCAAAAAGCTCTTTGATGATGAGCGCGCCAACGATCACATTTACCGGAGTATTCGGTCTGGATGCCTTATCACTGTATAATACAGAAAAGCGCTTTTCATCAATAGCAGGAAATATTTTATCGGCAAAGATTTTTGCCCAGGATTTTTCCCCAGGATTTTTCCTCAGGATTTTTCCTGTGCTTTCTGTTCTCTGGCAGTTAATCCGGAAAAACTATCTGTAAATGACATTTGCTGGTAAGCGTTTTCCTTAAATGACATAGAGAATACCTTCTTTCTTAAGATATCTCTATTATACAGCAAGTAAACTATTTATGCCTATATTTACTACAAAATAGTGCAATCTGTGAATTTCCTTCCTAATCTACCTCGCTGATAAATTTTTCTATAAGCCTGTTTACTTCATCCGGCTGGTCGGTATTGGAATTATGACCGGCATTTTTTATCCATTTAAGCGGTAACCCTTCTCTCTGATGCCATTTCTTATTATAGCTTTTTGCTGAGCCCGCTTTATCCTTTTCTCCACAGATAAGTAACGCCGGACAACTGATACGATATGGCAGATCTGCTTTGATTGCTTCAGCAAGCATTCTGTACCCGAAGCCGGCAAGCCTTGCGTATTCTTTAGGGTCTGCATCATAGGACATCATCATTTTCCGCATAAGATTCTGACCATAATCTGTCTCAGCGCACCCTCTTGACCCTGCCCTAAGAAGCGCTTTCCATGGATATATTTTATATAATGGCTCTGCTCTTTCAAGAAGCCATATTTCCATTGCAGTCATATAAGACTTTTGAAGCGGTGCAGAATCAATAGAAATAAACCCCTTTATCTTATCCGGATATAATTCCATATGCATTTGAGCCAGATATCCACCCATAGACTGACCAATAATGATCGGATGATAAATTTCTTCTTTTGCTAAGATTTCATAAAGCCATTCTGCCATGTCAGCCAGACTGTAATTATTCGTAAATGGTCTGGATAATGCATGTGATGGTGCATCCCATACAAATACATTCTGTTTATTCTCAAAATATTCTATCTGCTTCTCAAAAAGCCTGTGATCTGCTGTAAGTCCCGGTAAAAATACTAACGTAATTTTCTCCTTGTCTATTATATTTACAAAATAACGGATGCAGCCACAGGATGTCTTATAACTGTTTTCTATCATTTTCCGTCCCCTTTCCATAAACCATTTCCCAATGATTTATCATTTCCAGATATTCCTGCTCAAAAACAGTTACATCATAATTTCCTGTTCTGTACCAATGCTTCAGCATCCCTTCTGAAGCATATAGAATTTCTTTATATATACGAACAAATTCTATATCCTTACGGATGAAATCGAGATTCAAAATTGACAAAAGCATTTCTAATGTCGTTTGGGTAACATCCTGTACATACGGTTGGATAGTTGATTGAATATCCGGCTCTGTTTCAAAGTATGAATTTATGGAAAATAAGGACAAAAATGTGTATTTTCTCATCACTGCACACTTAGCCATCAGACCTCGACGCATCATTTCAAAAAAATCATCTGTTTCATATACCTTATATTTACACATGTACTTTTTTGTTAAATCCGCTGCATGATTCCATAAAAAAATATACAGCTCCTGCTTGTTATGAAAATAATGAAACAAAAGTGACTTGGAAATTCCGGCTTCTGCTGCAATTTCTGAGGTTGGTGCCTTTTTATATTGATTCATTGCAAATACTTTATATGCTGCATTCAATATTTGAGATTGTTTTTCTACAGGCAAAGCATAAAATTTATAATTCATAAGCCACCTCCGTTGACCAATTGGGTTAATGCGAGTATACACCCGTTGACCGATTAACGGAAGATATGACAATGCTTTCTGCAATCCAGAGCCAAAATTAGAGATTGGCATATATGCTCCACAGATAAAGCCGTAGCCTGCGCTGACAATCGTTCCTACTGCTGACATCTGCCCCTGTGTAGTAAGCGGATAGCTTATAATACTTGAAAGTGTACTTCCAAATAGCACCAGAAGAATCTCATCAATAATAATCCAAAGCACATCCACAAAGCTTAAATACCAGCCCATTTTTCCTATGTAAAGAAGTCCGATCACAAGTGCCAGCCCATTTACAAGCAATGAATTCAGCACTGTTGCAAGGAAATATCCAAGATATATCTTTGAGCGACTTATCGGTGAAACATTTAAGTCCTTCCTTATACCATTCACCTTGTCCTGAACCATTGTAAGATTCACGCAGAATGTAACTGTTACACAGCTTACTGCTAAGAGAGCGGCAACTAGCTGGGATGCAACTGTCCCATCAATCAACTTTTCCGCAATCGTAAATCCTTCCGGAAATGCTGATGTAAAAGAGTCCTTATAAACCTTTGCTAAAAATGTTGCATACAATACAATCAAAATAAATGGTGTGATAAGTGCAGAAAAAAACATTCCTTTATCTCTGAAAAATAATTTCCTATTCCTGTTCATAAGAGAAATAACTGTCTTCATTCGTTTTCACCTCCCAGCGTCTTGCCTGTTACCGCAAGAAATACATCATCCATTCCGCCCTTTACTACCTCGTAATCTCTAAATATATCCTGATGTTTAACTATAAGCTTTGTTGCTTCAATGTCTATATGAGCATTACTAAGATGCATAATATATGAACCAAGATGCATTAAAACACAAAAAGGACGCAGGATTACTCCCACGCCCCAATTACTATCTGGCTTTATCTGTCCTTACCATTGGCACTTCTTTCGCTGCTTCAACCTTCATATCTGCACCGCCTCTTTACATTCACGTATAAAGACTCTTTCACATGCTTTGATCGTCTTTTTCAAATATCAGAATCTTCTGCGTAACCTTTTTTGCAATCGGTAATAACGACAAAAGTCTGTATGCAGATGAAAATAACTCCATGCCACGAAGAATATTATCATCTTTTATTTTATGATACCCTGTTGTCATATTCCCAAGGTCTTCAAAATGATCTGCACCGAAGACAAATTTTGAGCCTGTTTGCTGTATGGATTTTTCTATTCCTTCTTTCTTTACCCATGCCTTTGCCAGACATTCCATAAGAATACAGGCATTATCAAAGTTGTCCTTTATTATTTTTAATATCTTACCGTTTTCTTCTGCTGTCAGATACATTGATAATCCTTCAATGATAAAAAGCATTTTCCCCCGCACTTTTACTTCTTTTGACCATGCAGGGTCAAGTGCAGAAATTCCTATCGTAGAAACACGTCCTGATTCCTCGAAAATCTGATTGCGGATTGCTATCGTTTCTGGCAGATCCAGATTGTACCAGGTGATTTTACCATTATCCATGCGATAAAATCTCGTATCCAGACCACAGGCAATATTAACCACCGTACAATCAGGATTTTTCTCTATAAAATTCTTTACTAATTCATCAAAAACTATCGTTCTAGCAATTACCCCTTTCCCCATCGTAGAATCCCTAGCCGCTGTAGAAAAATCATAATCAATTCTGTCGACTAATTCTACCGCCTTTGCATCATAGAATTTATTATGCTTACTTTTGGAATATTGGGCTCTGGCATAAAAGCTCTGGAGCATTGTCTCAGCACTACCACTGATAGTAGGTTTTATTCTTTCACTCATACATTTACCTTTTTTGCAATATAATTAGTTTCGACTAACTTGATTGTAACACATTTTATGAAAATAAACAATTCAAATTGACGTGTCTTGGAGACAGCCCCCATAAACTTCTTAAACTGGAAGTTTCCATTTATTTCTTTTTGCGGTATTTGGGTTCAATACCTACTACATACGCTACCATAGCCGCAATACTAATAAGCATTGCACCCAATATAGGTATAATAATCAAACCCGAATTCTGCCCATCTAATAAAGGCAATCCAATTAACGTAAACAAAACACCATACACGCACCACAATATGCCCAAAGCACGATTATAGCCTTTCACATCTTCTATGGGCGCTACCTCAGCATTTGCCCAAAAACCGAAAGGTTTTGCTTTCTTGGAATTAAAATCATAAATGCCCATTACAATAAATAATACGCCGATTATTACCCAAATAACAAATGCTATTAATCTTCCTTCCATAATATGTATCCTTTCTTTGTAGTTCTGTAAATTCCGATTGTTCGAGCTTTTCAAATACTAACGTACTTAATTCTGTTCAATAAGTGATTTATAGTAGTTACCAAAGTCAGCAAGTGAATTAACAATTGGAAGCATTTTTGTTCCGAGTTCCGTTAATCCGTATTCGACTCTCGGTGGCTGCTCATGGTAATCGTGGCGATATGCCAGTCCATCACTCATCATTTGTCTTAAACTATCTGTCAAAACCTTTTGTGAAATACCATCTATACTTCGTTGTAGCTCATTGAATCTCCATGGGCGCTCTTTCAAGTTACGCAAAATCAGCAGTTTCCATTTTCCTCCGATGAGAGATACCGCTGTTGCAACTGGGCATTCCGGTAATTCTTCTTTTGCTCGCATAATTCTCACCTCCGAGTCTATTGTAACACATTCAATTTTGAGTGTACAGTTACAAAAAGGTGCGTACTTGTTTTTGTATGTGTCTCACACTATACTAATACCAAGCAACCAGAAACTACAAATCAACTATGGAGGTATTATTATGACAAATTACACAAAAACAACTATTGGAAAGGAAAACCGAATTGAACTGCATGAAAAGTTGTCTTTAACAGGTGCAGAAATCAGTTTAAACGAACTACCTGCAGGAGCAAATGTCCCATTTGTTCATTCTCATAAAGAAAATGAAGAAATCTATGGAATTCTTTCAGGTAACGGCAAAGCCGTAATTGATGGAGAAGAAATCAGCCTTTCAACTGGAGACTGGCTAAAAATCGCACCTGCTGCAAAGCGTCAGTTTTTTGCATCCGATATTTCCGGAATTACTTATATCTGCATACAGGTAAAAGAAAATTCTCTGGAACATTTTACAGCAGAGGATGCCGTAATCGGCTAATTAAAAGTATTTATTTAATCGAGTAGGAGGGAAATCTGAGTGATTTCCCGACCTCTCACACCACCGTGCGTACCG
>NZ_QRHS01000018.1:0-91969 GCF_003470905.1 Roseburia sp. AM23-20 | reverse complement strand
AAATCAGGCATACTTAGACTTTCTTATTTTCGGACAACGGAACAAAACACTCCCGGCTTAATGCAATTTGCCAATCGTAAACCCCCGTAACCACCCTACACAGGGAAACTCATGTCACTCACAAACCAGCATTTGTCAGATAACTAATTTCAATCCGTATTGTTCTGTGCATTGTAAACGAACTGCATATCCACCAGTTCTTCATACTGGTAAGTCCCCTGATATACATCCGATGCAATGGATACTTCCATATCATTTTTTACTGCTTCCTGCGTGATCACACCATCCATGCTCCAAAGTTCATCTGCATAGGCGCGGTCGATCACGGCTTCTATATCTTCTGGCGGTGTGGTCGGAAATTCTTTTTCTGCAGCCCGGACTGCGATCTCCTTATCCTGCGCCGCAGTCAGAGATTTTAACATCGCATTCACAAAGTGCTGTACTGTTTCCGGATCATTGCTGATTGTCGATTCCGCTACACTTAAAACAGAGTAAGCATAATCTCCTAAATCTGTAAACTGGTAAAATGCATCTGTCCATACCCCCTGCTTCATCCCATCTACAATCTGGGGTTCTGCTGCCCAGGAAATATCTGCCTGACCGCTCTGCACCACAGCAACGGAAGTTGACATGTCTGCCGGCTCTACCATCACAACATCACGATCCGGATCAAGTCCGAGTGAAAGCAAAAGATAGCGCACGCATAAATTTGGGCTGCCGCCAAATCTGCCGGAATTGATCTTCTTGCCTTTGAAATATTGTGCAAGTTCTTCATCCGTATTTCCAGTATATTCTTCACCGACTGCTGCACACAGGTACACATTTGCACGGTTTACACAGTTGCAGACGGCAATTACCGGGTCAGGGCAGTTTCCGGATGCATTCGGGATCGCATTCGAATCCACTCCACCGATCACGCCCCATGCATCCCCGCTCATCACAGATGTCACATGCGAGCCGCCCGTAGCCTGTATCACCTCCACATCAAGTCCTTCCTCCTCAAAAAATCCCTCCTGCTGCCCAACATAAAGTGGAAGATACCCGATCGAATGTAACGGCTCTGCGATCACAATCTTCTTTAGCGCCTCACTCTCCTGCCCTGCCTTATCATCACCGCAGGCTGTCGCCAATAGCACGGCAGCAAATAAAACGCATCCAAAACAACTAAACCATTTCCTTTTTAATATTTTTCTTGTTAACATCTCTGCCTGTTTTCTCTTTTTCATATAATATGGCTTTACGTGCCAAAAGGTGTCTTTACGCCTTACGGTAAATGGCAAGATGTTCCGTCATCCATTTTTCCAGTTCCACCACCGCAAGGTACATTACCATTGCAAGCAGTGACAGCACGATCACCCCAACCCACACTAATGTAGTATCTAAAATAGTGCCCGCATAGATGACCATTCTTCCAAGTCCATGCCCAGATGCGATAAATTCCCCGACGATCGCACCTGCGAGCGCCAAAGAAATATTGATCCGGAGGCTCCCAAGCATCCAGGGAAGCACTGCCGGAACCACAACTTTACCAAAAACCTGCCACCTGGTGGCACCAAGTGAATAAAGCAAAGTTTCCATCGACTCATCCACATTTTCGACGCCGCTGACTGTCGCAAGCGCACATGATATTACTGTCATTAAAAATGCCAGGATTACTTTGGATGAAAAACCGATACCAAACAGCACGATTAAAATTGGTGCAAGTGCCAGCTTTGGCACTGCATTAAACATCACAAGATACGGTTCAAAAATTTTTGCAAATGTCTTTGACCACCAGAATGACAATCCTAACACTGCGCCGCCTAACGTTCCTGCCAGAAAACCACCGATCGTAGACATAGATGTAAAATAGATGTCATATGCAAGATTTTTTTCTTTCCACTGAACGATCGCTGTCCGTACGATCAATGAAGGAGAACTCCAGTAATAATCATCGATCCATCCACACATAGCACTCACTTCCCAAAGGATTAAAATTGCAATTCCAAATAAAATCCTTCCTGTCCGGATGCCTTTTTTCTGTTTTTTCTGCCTTAATTTTTCCTTTCCGTCTGACTGCATTGCCCCAACGGATTTCGGCTCATAATAATATGCTTCATACGCCTTTTTTTCCATCAGACATTCCTCCTGTCAAATGCTGTTTTAAATCCCAGAAATCAGCTTCCAGCATATCTTCCTGCTTTCTTGGACGTTTTAAGTTAACATTGATTTTTTCTTTTACGTAACCAGGCCGTTCCGAAAAAACATAAATGATATCCGACAGATAAATTGCCTCATCGATATCATGCGTCACAAATAAGACTGTTTTATGAAAATCTTCCCAGATCTCTAACAGCCAGTTTTGCATGGACTGTCTTGTCTGCGCATCCAGTGCGCCAAACGGCTCATCTAACAAAATGATCTCCCGGTCATACAAAAGCGTGCGAAGAAGTGCTGCTCTCTGCCTCATTCCACCGGACAGTTCGCACGGATAATTTTTTTCAAATCCCAAAAGTCCATACTTTTCCATCAGGGGCAGTGCCTGTTTTCTCGCTTCCCTCTTCGGCACACCCTTGATTTCAAGTCCCAAAATAATATTGTCGATGATCGTACGCCACGGAAGAAGCATATCTTTTTGCAGCATATAACCAACATAGCCCTTTTCCCCTAAAATGCTTTTCCCGCCGATCGTAATATCTCCCGATGTCGGTGGCAGAAGTCCTGCCACAATGTTAAACAGCGTCGACTTTCCACACCCGCTCGGCCCAATGATCGAAACGAATTTCCCATGTGGTATGGAAAGGTCTATCGGTCGTAATATCTGACGCATTTCCCCATTATTATAAAAGCATTTTGTAATGCCTGAAATTTTTATATCTTCATAAGCCATAACAGCAGCTTCTCTAACTCATTCTTATTGTAATATATTCATATATCCGGCACTTTGACATATAAAAATCCGGAAACAGAGGATCATCCCCCATTTCCGGATCACACACAAATTCTCTTAAAATATTTTCTCTTAAAGCATTTTCTTTTTCTTAAAATATACGATCTCACCTGCAATGATAAATATACTGGCAATGATCACAACCGGATATGCATACTTCCATCGGAACTCCGGCATATTGGGGAAATTCATTCCGTACCATCCTGCGATCAATGTCAAAGGAAGAAAGATCGTTGTGACAACCGTCAGGATACTCATGACTTTATTCTGCTGAACATCGATCAATGACTGGTATAACTCACGGATCTGTACCAGATACTCTCTCAAAAGTTCTACATGGTCATGCAGACGTTCCACACGGTTTGCATAGAGCTGCCAGAGTGACTGCTCCTTATCTGTCAGTATCTGTCCAAAATCACTCTGCATGGCATCTGCCAGATTTACAAGCTGCTCGTAATAAGCATGATACGCCGAAAAGCGTTTCCGGTACCGGAGTATGATCTCATAAAAATGTTCCGGAATCTTTTTTAACAGTTCTTCCTCGATCGAAGCTAATTTTTCTTCCTGCTGCTGCAGATAGATCACATCATCCTCGATCAGCATTTCAAAGATCATGACAAGAAGCTGATTCATACTTATTTCTTCCGGTATGACTTTTTCCAGTTTTCCCAGACATGTCTTTAAAAAACTGCCATCCTCGATCAGTAACAGTTCATCGCCCCTCAGATAAAATCCAAATACAATATAAGTTATTTCACCTTTTAATACGCGCGGTATCTTCATTGTCCCAAACAGACAGTCTCCATAATTTTCCGCCTTACAATACTGCACCGGATTCATACTGCGGTAAAGATTCCGCTTGTGAGGATATTGCCCCTCTAGCTCCTTAAATTCTGCTGTTGACATCAGACAGATTTTTTTTTCACTGTTTAAATGATATTCCTGCATGTTTTATTTTACCAGTTTTGCGATCACCTTCACCAGCGCTTCAATATCAGCACCGGACGTATTGATACACAGGTCATAATTTAATTTGTCCCCCCAGGTCTGTCCGGTAAAAAACTGATAATATTTCGAACGTTTTTTATCCACATCCTGAATATGACGTCTTAACTCTTTATCCGTAAAATGTTCCTGCTCCGGTGCACGTTTTCTGCAGCGTTCCATACGCGATTCTATGTCTGCATAAATAAACAGACGCAGCGGATCTTTATCACGCAGGATATAGTCTGCACTTCTTCCGACAATTACGCAGTCTGATTTTTCTGCAAGTTCCTGCACCAAAAGGCTCTGCTCCCTGTAAACCGCATTGTTCTGCTCCATCACCGGGTCCACGCCCATATAAAAAGTTCTTCCGATCGTGATCGGCATCAGCGTGGAAGGACTGTTTTCCATTACATGCTGTACATAACCTTCTGCAAGTTTTGTCCGCTTCGCAATCTCTGTAATGATCTCATTATCATAATAGGCGATTCCCAGTTCATCCGAAAGTCTCTTTCCAACCTCACGTCCGCCACTGCCAAATTCACGCCCGATCGTTATAATTTTTCCCATATGTATCATCTCCTGATTCGTCATTTTTTATAAATAGACTATAACACTTTCCCACATTAACGTCCAACTCTATTTTTAATCAACGCTCTTTAAAGATTCCGTCATACTGATCGCATCGATCTTCTTTCGCATCAGGCGGTCCACAAACCAGGTAAATACCATGGTCAGCACCAGACTGTATAAAAAGCTGATCTGTTTTACATGCACATCAAAAGACACCATATCCACAACGATCTGGCTCATGACAAACCGGTGCAGAAATATGCCAAGCACAAGTCCTACAAGTGCGCCAAGAAATGTAAGGATCGTGTTTTCCCGGAAAACATATGCTGCTGTCTCATTCTCATAAAAACCAAGCACCTCGATCGTTGCGATCTCACGCACACGCTCTGTAATATTAATATTCGTCAGGTTATATAAAACAATAAATGCAAGTCCCGCTGCACACAGAATGATGACAGCAACGATCAGATCCATACTGCTCATCATACTTGAAAAACGTTCCATATCATCCTGTGAAATATTTACCGCTGCCACATCCGCCATCGCCATTAACGCTGTTCCAAGTAAATGCGCATCTGTACCCTCGGAAACAGACACAAATGCCGTCTTATATTCCGGTTCTGCTTTCATCTGTTCCGCGTAAGTATCTGCCGACAGATACACATAATTATATACAAAATTCTCACAGACACCGCTTACCGTCACCTTAAGCGTTTTCATATCGGAATCCTGCAGTGTCACGGTATCCCCTGTCTTTATTCCAAGTTCATCTGCCACTTTCGCTGAAATAACCGTCTCTCCCTTTTGTGGAAATGCGATCGGCTCCTTTTTTTCCGTATGTAAGTTGATAAACGGCGTTATATCCGAATCCGGATCTGCCATAATAAGGCTGACAGATTTCGTCTTTTCCTCACCGACTAAATCCATGCTCTTTTCTGCCACAAACACAAAGTTTTTTACACCGTCTTTTTCTTTATTTTCCAGTTCATCTTTCTGTTTCTGTGCAACAGACGATGAATAGGTAATCCCGATATCATAAGTCTGTATCTGCGTATACTGCTGCGTTATGATCCCCGTCACGGAATCACGTACCCCGAATCCGGTTACTAAAAGTGCACTGCATCCGCTGATCCCCACGACCATCATAAAAAATCTTTTTTTATACCGGAAAATGTTCCGCATTGACACTTTCTGCAGAAACTTAAGCCTCTTCCAGATAAACGGCAGATATTCGAGAAATACACGTTTTCCGGCTTTCGGTGTCTTCGGACGCATCAGTTCTGCCGCAACCTCCGTCAGTTCCCGCCGGACAGATACAAATGTTGTGCCAACAGAGCAAATAAGCGATACGGTCACGGAAATGACTGCTAATTTCCAGTCAAACACATACACTAACGACTCCATCTTATAGAGCATGCCATACGCATACCAGATTACTTTCGGAAACATTACAGTTCCAAGCGCAAATCCAGCCACGCAGCCGGTCAGTGCTGCCGATCCGGAATAAAACATATATTTTGCCATGATCGTATGCTCACTGTAACCTAATGCCTTTAAAACACCGATCTGCGTCCGCTGTTCTTCCACCATACGGTTCATCGTTGTCACACAGACTAGCGCTGCTACCAGGAAGAAGAAAATCGGAAACACATCCGCAACTCCGTCGACGATACCGGAATCACTTTCAAAACATACATAACCAACATTCGTATCACGCCCAAGCACATAGGTATCCGGCTCTTTTAATTCCTGCAGCGTCTTTTCCCCATCGCTGATCTTTTTTTCAGCTTTTTCTATCTCTTTATTGTAAGTCGAAAGCCCGTCCTCATATTCCTTTTTCCCATCCTCATACTGCTTCTTTGCATTGGATAATTCCGCTTCTTTTTCTGCGATCTGTGTTTTGGATTCTTCTAACTGTTTTTTTGCATTTGCAAGCTGCTTTTCGCCGTCTTCGATCTGGCTTTTCGCATCGTCTAATTGTATTTTCGCATCGTCAAGCTGACTCTTCGTCTCTTCTTTTTTCTCTGCAAGCTGTTTTTTTCCATCCAAAAGTTTCGTCTCTGCTTCCGAACGTACCGTCTGATAGCGTTCTGCTGCAAGATCCTCTGCCAGTGTTTCCCACGCATCCTGTTTCTGGTTTATGTAAGCATCATATTCTTCGCTGTACAGTGGAAAATCGCTGTCAAATTTCACATAGACTTCCGTATAATAATCATCCGCAAATCCTTCTGGCAAAAGATAGGCAAATCCGCTTACCCTGCCATTGCCAAGCGATGTGCTTCCACGCTCAAACTGCGAATACAATGGTGACTGCACAATTCCGGTAATCTTGTACTCCCTGCTCGAAAAATGTTCCAGATCATCCGTATCATTGTTCCCGGAAAGTTTGATCGTTTTTCCGATCATGGATGCATCATAAAGATTGGAATCCACCACACATTCCGATGCATTTTCCGGCAATTTTCCATCCACGAGCACCAGACGGTTGACATTCTCCGTGATGCTGTGCATTTTTATGACACGCTCTTTCCCACCGCTCTCACAGATAATATCAAACGTGACTGCTCCTTCTGCTGCCCTTACATCTTTTTGCTTTTGTATCGTTTCCACTTCGTCCTCTGAAAAACCGACCGTAGAGATCAGGCGGTAATCATAAAGAGATGTCTTATCAAAATAACGCTGTGCCGTTTCTAACATTGCAGGCTGTGTTACCTTAAGTCCCGCAAAAAATCCCACTCCCAATGCAACGATAGCAAGGATGGCTAAAAATCTGCCAAGGCTTTCTCTAATTTCCCTGAATGTTGATTTCCATATCATTGATCTCATAACCATCTACCACTCTATATCTGCAATATCTGCAATGTGCTCATTTTTTCCCATGGACACGACCGTTCCGCTCTTTACCGTAATGATGCGGTCTGCCATCGCTGTCAGTGCCTGATTATGTGTGATAACAACAACCGTCTTTCCTTTTTCGCGGCAGGTATCCTGCAATAATTTTAAAACTGCTTTTCCGGTATTGTAATCGAGTGCCCCGGTCGGTTCATCACAGAGTAAGAGCTTTGGATTTTTGGCAAGTGCACGTGCGATCGCCACGCGCTGCTGTTCTCCACCGGAAAGCTGTGCCGGGAAATTGGATAAACGATCCTTTAATCCGACTTCCTCAAGCACTTTTGCTGCCGGAAGCGGATCTTTACAGATCTGTGCAGCTAATTCAACGTTTTCAAGTGCTGTCAGATTCTGTACGAGGTTGTAAAACTGAAACACAAATCCAATGTCAAAACGCCGGTAGGAAGTAAGCTGTTTTTTGTCGTAGCCTGAAATTTCCTGTCCGTCTAAAAATACCTGTCCACTGCTTAAGGTATCCATTCCTCCTAAAATATTTAAAATAGTAGTTTTTCCGGCGCCGGATGCACCGACGATGACGCAGAATTCTCCTTTTTCGATCTCAAAGTTAACGTCGTGGAGAGCAGTGATATCAAGTTCACCGGTATGGTAGATTTTGCCCACGTTCGAAAAGGTTACAAATGATGGCATGTGATAAGTCCTCTCTTGTTGTGTATGAATTACTTCTATAAACTATAAAAAGTGTAAACCGTCAGGACTTATTTTGCAAATAAAATGTTTCTAAAAAATCCGCTGACACCATTTTCATCTGCTTCTGTTTTTCCAGAATATTTTTCAGGTATTTATCGGCTGTTTCCCTGTCTGCAAACATTTCAAGGTTATCGCAGTTCCGCTCTGGCATACTGCTTCTGTCCCTGACGGCATATTTTTTCTTATGATTTTTCCATACTTCTCTATAAATATCTCTAATTCCTGAATCGTCATTGTGTTTTCCTCTTAGTCGCGATTAAGATTAGGAACTATGTCCTTACACTGATATATTGTCACAAAAATCATTTCGGTTCACGTTAATACGCGGAAATATAAATGCGGAAATATATCAAATGATTTTGATATATTTCCGCATAAATCTGCTGCACTTACATTAGTATTTTACCGCGCCTTCTGTCGGCTATATCTTTCTGATCTTATTTCACACACCCTGCTTCACACTGCAAATCCGGAAAACGACAATTCTGCCCCATCTGCAACCCTGCTGCAGATATTGACTGCCCTGCCCATCACACCGGAAAACTCGTCATCTTTTGTGATCACTTTCATGTACATATGATCACCGTTTACTTCCACGCTCTCCACATCCTCGATCTCTCTCATCTCACGTTCTACTTCTGCCACCTGTGCTTTTGTCAGCTTCTTTGACAAATGATAATATCTTCCCATCAGAACCTCCATTTCCTGCGCATTCTTTGCACACAATCTGTTTTGAACCGTTCCAGAACAATTGGATACGTCATTCATAACTTTTGTTAGTTGTTTCTAATTGTTTATATTATACCCCTGTCAGAAGAAGATGGCGCACGAATAAGTGAGATTATTTATCATTTAACATTTCTTCCATCGTGTGCCAGCCAAGCACCGCACATTTTACACGGGCAGGCATATGAGAGATATCCTGAAGCGAGGATGCCTCCTCAAGTCTGTCAATTTCCTCCGGTGTCGCTTCATCATGAATCATTTTTAAAAATATATCCGAAAGTTCCAGTGCCTCCTCTTTTGTTCTTCCGATGATAAGATCAAGCATCATGTCCGCAGAAGCCTGTGAAACAGCACACCCGCTTCCGGCAAATGCGCCATCCGTTATTTTTCCATCTTCCACCTTAAGCTGAAGTACAATATCATCTCCACAGCTTGGATTCACACCTTCTAATGCAAAATTTGCATCCTTTAAAACCTGCTTATGCAGCGGATGTAAGTTGTGCTCTGTCAGAATCGTATTGTAAAAACTTCTACTCTCCATATCCCATCCTCCTTCGAACGCCGGCAAGACAGTCTAAGAAACGTTCGATATCTTTTTTGTCATTATAAAATGCCAGACTGACACGCGCAGATGACGGCACACCGAGATGTTTTAACAACGGCTGTGCGCAGTGGTGTCCTGCACGGACTGCAATCTGACTGTCATCTAAAATAGAAGCAATATCGTGCGGATGTACACCATCTATCACAAAACTTAAAATACCACCATGTTCCTCCGGTTTGCTGCTTCCTAAGATATGCACATACGGAATCTGATCCATGCCATCAAATAACATTTTTGTCAGCTTTTCTTCCCGCTTTTGAATCGTATCCATTCCGATGTCATTCATATAATCAATAGCTGCCGCAAGTCCGGCGGCTCCTGCCCCATTGACCGTTCCAGCTTCAAATTTATGTGGCAGTTCAGCGTAAACTGCCCCAGTTCTTGTCACCGTCTCGATCATCTCTCCACCTGTTAAAAATGGCGGCATTTCCTCTAACAGTGCTTCTTTCCCGTAAAGCACACCGATTCCCATCGGCGCCATCATTTTATGACCGGAAAATGCAAGAAAGTCAGCGTCCATCGCCGTGACATCCACATTTTCATGCAAAACTGCCTGTGCGGCATCCACTAACACCACACCGCCTTTTTCATGCACCATTTTTATGATTTTTTTCACCGGATTTCGTCTGCCAAGGACATTTGAGACCAGTCCTATCGCTGCAAACTTTGTTTTTTCACCGATGGCATTTGAAATTGCCTCATCTGTAAGGCTTCCGTCCTGTTCACAATCCAGATAAACAAGTTTTGCACCTGTCCTTTCCGCCACCATCTGCCATGGAAGCAGATTGCTGTGATGTTCCATAATTGTGACAAGGATCTCATCCCCTGTTTTTAAATTGGAAAGTCCATAGCTGTATGCCACAAGATTGATACTCTCCGTCGTATTTCTGGTAAAAATGATCTCCCGTTCACTTTTTGCATGAATAAAATCACGCACCTTTTCCCTTGCAGACTCATACTGTTCTGTCGCTGCAAGACCAAGCGAATAAAGTCCCCGCAGGGGATTTGCATTGTATTTTTCATAAAATTCCTGCTCTGCCAAAAGTACCTTTTCCGGTCGCTGTGCGGTTGCAGCATTATCTAAATATACCAGCTGATTGTCTCTTAACAGTGGAAAATCTTTTTTATAATCAGGCATCTTTATCATCCTCCTTCCATATCCGGATGCTGTTTGCGATCATTGTGCATCCAGCATCATCTGGATTTCTTTTTGTATCTCCTCTGACGGGATTTTTGCACAGAGTGCATCAACCCTTGCACGCGCCACAAGACGTTTTGCCTCTTCGCTGTCGAACCCTCTGCTTGCTAAATAAAAGAGCATCTGCTCATCAAGTCTTCCGATCGTCGCACCGTGGCTTCCTTCCACATCTTCTTCCCCACAGAGAATCAATGGTATTGTCTGATTTTCGACACCCTCATCGATCAAAAGCACATCCTCGCTCTCCGCACCTTTCGCACCGGCACATCCTGTGATAAAATCAATCGTTCCGCGGAACAGTTTTTTTGCATTTCCTTTTAAAATGCCGTTTGCATCCATCTGGCTTTCTGTCTTTTTCCCAATATGTCTTGCCACATAGTTCATGTCATAACGGTCATTCCCATCCGCAAGATATCCAATGTCTGCCCGAAATGTACTGTGTGCACCGGCAAGTTCCATCTGACATCCCGCATACAGATCTTTTGCACCAAGCTGCATCTGAAGCAGTTCCACCGATGTATCTTTTTCGCATGCACCGCCGATATCAAGCAGGGCACATGCATTTTTACCTAAAAGCTGTGCGGCATATATTTTTACTTTTGCTCCCTCTTTCGCATCAACCAGTAACTGGTGTATCACTGTCCCACTGCTATTTTTATCAGAGGAAAATATAAAAATGACTTCTATTTCGCTGTCTTTTTCAGCTATAATCTGCATGCGGTTAAAGTAATTTTTTTCTGCATCATACTGATATGAAATAACAACCGGACTTTTTATCTGTACATTTTCTTCGATCCGAAGTGTATCTGCCATATCCTGACTGCCCAGTTCTGATATCTGCGCTCCCATTCCGGTTTTGATTCCTTTTTTTATTTCCCTTTTTTCAAAACTTACACCCTCCGGCAGCTTTCCGTTACTATTATCCGAAGTCTCCACCCCAACTTGCGGTATGCATGGGATGGCATCTGTAACTGCCGTAACCTGTGATTCATTCATCTTAAGCCAGTTCCATGTCTTTGCCGGAAGCTCATTTATAATCCATTCTTTTTCCATCAGCCTATGCTCCCTTCCATCTCAAGCTGGATCAGATTGTTCATTTCCAGTGCATATTCCAGTGGCAGTTCTTTCGATACATCATCCGCAAATCCGCTGACGATCATTGAGCGTGCCTCCTGCTCACTGATGCCGCGTGACATCAGATAAAAAACTGCGTCATCACTGATCCTGCCGATTTTTGCTTCATGCCCGACATCCGCCATAGCGGTTTTGATATCCATTGCCGGGATTGTATCTGATCTTGAAATACCATCCAGCATAAGAGATTCACAGGATACTGCCGCCTTACTGTTTTTCGCTTCTTTTCCAATGACTACAGAACTGCGGAATGTACTGATTCCTCCATCTTTTGAGATTGATTTTGTATTGATGCAGGAAGAAGTATCCGGCGCGTTCTGCACTACTTTTGCACCGGTATCAAGGTTCTGCCCTTTACCGGCAAACGTGATGCCGGTAAATTCCATGTGTGCACCTTTTCCATTTAAAATACTCATCGGATAAAGATACGACGTATGGGAACCAAAAGAACCTGACACCCACTCGATCGTTCCGCCCTCCTCGACTAACGCACGTTTCGTATTCAGGTTGTACATATTTTTTGACCAGTTCTCGATCGTAGAATAACGCAGCTTTGCATTTTTATGAACAAATAATTCCACACATCCTGCATGCAGGTTTGCCAAATTATAACGCGGTGCAGAACACCCTTCGATAAAATGCAGATATGCGCCTTCATCCACGATGATCAGCGTATGTTCAAACTGTCCTGCTCCCGGTGCATTCGGTCTGAAATATGACTGCAATGGGAAGTCTAAGGACACTCCGGGTGGCACATAGACAAACGATCCTCCAGACCAGACGGCTCCGTGCAGTGCCGCAAATTTGTGGTCATTCGGTTTGACCAGTTTCATAAAATGTCTGCGGATCATGTCGGCATATTCGCCCTTCATCGCACTCTCAATGTCACTGTATACAACTCCCTGTGCTTCCACTTCCGCTTTCACATGATGGTAGACCATCTCAGAATCATACTGCGCTCCGACACCTGCCAATGATTTTCGCTCCGCTTCCGGTATTCCAAGTCGTTCAAACGTATCTTTGATCTCTCCCGGCACTTCCGACCATTTTCCGCGCATCTGTGTTTTCGGCCGCACATAAGTCTCAATGTGATCCATATCAAGTCCGTCGATCGGTGGTCCCCAGTCCGGGATTTTCATCTGTCTGTAAATCTGAAGTGATTTCATCCGGAACTCACGCATCCACACCGGATCATCTTTTTCATCTGAAATTTTACGCACGATCTCTTCCGTCAGTCCCGCTTCCATATGGTATGCATCTTTATCATCATTCCGGATATCATAAATCGTGCGGTCGATATCCGCTACATAAGTTTTTTCTTTCATGATCATCCTCATTTCTATCACGGTTTATTTTTTGCACTGTTTTCTGCTCTATTGCAGCTTACTTTTCACACTGTTTTCAGATTATATCGCAGCTTATTTTTCACACTATCTTTATTCCTGCTGACCATAATTTATTTTTACGCCAGATAGTCTTTATATCCTTCGCGGTTGATCTTGTCCACCAGGCTTCCATCCCCGGTCGCAACAATCTGCCCATCCACCATGATATGTGTATAATCCACGTGCAGATGCTCTAAGATCCTGGTGCTGTGTGTGATGATCAATAGTCCTTTGTCATTATTTTTCCGGTATTCCTCAATGCCTGCCGAAACGAGACGTACCGCATCCACATCCAGTCCGGAATCTGTTTCGTCCAAAATTGCAAGTTCTGGTTTTAACAGCATCATCTGTAAAATCTCCGTTTTCTTTTTCTCTCCACCAGAAAATCCAACGTTTAATGCACGGCTTTTATAGGACTCATCCATCTGCAAAATCTTCATTGCAGCATCCACTTCTTTCATAAATGTCCAGATCCGCACTTTATCTCCCCGCCGTTTGCGCACTGCATTATTTAAAAAGGAATCCAGTGCCAGTCCCGGTACTTCGAGTGGCTCCTGAAATGACAGGAAAATTCCGTCCTGCGCTCTCTTATCCGCCGGTTCCTCTGTGATATCTTTTCCGAGGAATTCAATGATTCCCCCTTTAACTTGATATTTCGGATTGCCCATCAGCACATAGCCAAGTGTCGATTTTCCGGCTCCATTCGGTCCCATCAGCACATGCGTCTCACCACGTTTTATCTCCAGATTGACATGGTGCAGCAGTTCTTTGTCCTCCACACCCACAGTCAGATCTTTTATCTTTAACATTGATCTATCCATCAATCATACCCCTTTCTTTCACATTTTTATTTCCTAGTATTTTAGTAGGATATTGTAAAAATATTATACCGCTATTTATTTTTGAATACAAGCGATTGCAGGGGTTGTAATTGAGAGTGTTTTTCAATAAGAGAATTGGAATAAAAAGAACGCCAAAAGCCATCCCTGACCTTTCGCGTCCTTTCCATGATACAGAGGAGAAAATAAATTATAATATGAATAAATTTCTTATTTTACATTAAATGCACCCATTCCCGGATACACTGCTGCACTTCCAAGTTCCTCCTCAATGCGGAGAAGCTGGTTGTATTTTGTAACACGCTCCGTTCTGCTCGGTGCACCGGTCTTGATCTGACAGGTATTTAATGCCACAGCAAGATCTGCGATCGTGGTGTCTTCCGTCTCACCGGAACGGTGGGAAGAAATTGCCGTATAACCTGCTTTATGAGCCATCTTGATTGCCTCTAAAGTCTCGGATACGGAACCGATCTGATTTAACTTGATCAGAATGGCATTGCCACAGCCATTGTCGATACCTTTTTTCAGGCGCTCTGTATTGGTTACAAATAAATCGTCTCCGACAAGCTGTACCTTACCGCCAAGTTCTTTGGTCAGAAGTTTCCAGCCATCCCAGTCTTCCTCGTCAAGTGCATCCTCGATGGAAATGATCGGGTATTTTTCAACCAGTTTCTTCCAGTGCTCGATCAGTTCTGCAGAAGTAAATTCGGTGCCCGCCTTTGGCAGTTTATAAAATCCTTTTCCTTTCTCGCTCTTCCACTCGGAGGAAGCTGCATCCATTGCAATTCTGAAATCTCTGCCCGGCTCGTATCCTGCATTTTTCACAGCATCTAATATGTACTCGATTGCCTCTTCATCAGATGCAAGATCCGGTGCAAAACCACCTTCATCACCGACAGAAGTTGCAAGTCCTTTGCTCTTTAACAATGTAGCAAGTGCGTGGAACACTTCCGCACACCAGCGGAGCGCCTCCTTAAAACTCGGTGCACCGACCGGCATGATCATGAACTCCTGCACGTCTACCGTGTTTGCTGCATGTGCACCACCATTTAAAATATTCATCATAGGAACTGGCAGACGGTTGCCTGAAATGCCGCCTAAGAAACGGTAAAGCGGAATATCAAGTGAGATGGAAGCTGCACGTGCCGCTGCAATCGACACTGCTAAGATCGCATTTGCTCCCAGTTTTGATTTATCCTTTGTTCCGTCTGCTGCGATCATCGCTGCATCCACTGCATAAATGTCGCTGGCATCCATTCCAACGATTGTATCATTGATAATTGTATTAATATTTTCAACTGCCTTGGTAACGCCTTTGCCAAGATATCTCGACTTATCGCCGTCGCGAAGCTCTAATGCTTCAAATTCTCCGGTCGATGCACCGCTTGGTGCCATTCCCCTTCCAATGGTACCGTCCACCAAATATACTTCAGCTTCCACGGTAGGATTACCTCTGGAGTCTAAAATCTCTCTTCCGATTACTTTTTCAATCTCTAAATAATTCATTCCCGCTGTCTCCTTTTCCTCATTCGCAGACGATCTTACCGGAATCTGAAAGGTAGCAACTTTCGGATTCCGGGCAGGGGTGTCTGATTCCCCCTGTGATATTCAAAAATGTCCGCGCTTCCACCCGCGTCACTTTTTCTGGTCTGCATGATTTACACTATTGTTAGTTGTATCTAACTATTATTTAGTATAACGAACGTATTTTAAAATTGCAATATGAAAAAGTGAGATGTTTTCTCATTTATTTTTCCAGACGCCATCCTTCTGCACGCTCCCTGATTTTTACGAAATCCTGGTACTTTCCTTTTCTTGCCACAAGTTCTTCATGCGTTCCGCACTCAGCAATGCTTCCGTCATCCACCACTAAAATCTGGTCTGCCTGCTCGATCGTTGCCAGACGATGTGCAATGATAATAATTGTTTTCCCTTTTGTCAGTTCCGTGATCGCAGACTGTATCAAATGTTCATTTTCCGGATCAAGGCTTGCGGTCGCTTCATCTAAGCAGTGTACTCAAGGCGTCCTTCCCGGCAGTGATCGATGCAAAATAATGACCGGTCAGGCTGATACTCGGAGTCATAATATGCCATATGAAAGTCATTGTACGAAAGAATCACACCGGGAAATACCTCATACATGGTGAGTGTTCCCTCTCCCGTACAACTTTTTCCCGTCCCATCAGTTTTTCTCAACTTTAAATCTGTCTGCACTGTCTCCCGTTTTTCTGCCACAAATCTCTGCGATCACTTTTACCCACTCATCCGGGTAAACTGCAAGCAGCTCTTCGTGCTGTAGATCTAACTCATGCAGGATCGGTCTTGCAAAATGCTTTGTATAACGTGCACGGTATTTTTCGCCCATTTTAAGGGCATATAAAATATGTATCTGAGTCCCGGCCGGATCAATCTGATCCGGCAGCGGCGTGATCAGATCAGAGTAAAACTGGTTTTCAACAGTCTTTTTTGTAACGCGGCTCATATCGACATCCGGAGTCTTTATCATATCCATAAATGCCCTGATATAACCATTTTCTTCCGCCATCATCCTGTCCATTTTCTTTTTCATGAAAGGAATTTTTATCTCTCCTTTCGTGATAAACGGATAAAAAACCGGCATCATCAATTTCGTCATCAGCTTTGCCCAGAGTTTTCCGGACTGGTCTAAATCAGAACCGCCTAAAATACCATAATCCATATGGATGTTTCCGCGTGCTGCGAGCAGTCCGACAAAGGAACCACCCAGCGAACAGCCATACGCAGCACAGATATGTCCGTCAAATTCTTTCTTTATGTACTGCTCTATCTTTTCTGTTTCCTCTGTCATCGTTGGAAACTCTGTCTGCTCCGTCTCATCAAATCCATCATAGGAAACACATGCCACCTGAAAATATTCTTCTAACGGCTCTATCACTTTTCCAAAATTTCCTTTCCAGTGACAACAGGTTCCCGGGAAAAGGAAAATAACCGGTTTTTCTTTCTCTCCAAAACAATATACTTCCATAGAATTCTACCTTCTTTAAAATGTTTTTCATATGTTAGTTATTTCTAACTAATTTTATGATAACACTTGTATAAGAAGGTGTAAAGCTGTTCTGTTTTAGAGTTATTCTTCCACTTCCCATGAATCGCACAGTGACCGTACCCGGATCTTAGGCACGCCTTCTGCCCCCTCCGGCAAAACAGCCGTAATCTCATAAGGTTCTTTTCCGGTCAGATGCATAAAATTATCCGACCAGACCAGATCCACATTACTCTCCACTGAAACGAAAAATGCCGGAGCATCTGATTTTAACCGCACCGTCAGCAGATCGCCTTCTATCATTACATCAAAAGTAATCTCTGCTTTTTTGATCTGCATATGTTTATACGGTTTTGGCATTTCAACCTGACGGCTCAAAGTTCCATCGGAGTGTGTAAATACCGCCTCCACAAAAACTTCACTTTCCCTGCCTTCTATCACATCTTTCAAAGAAACCGGTCCCATTGCTTTCACGGACAACGGTTCACATACTGCACGCTGCGAATTTTTCCAGAGAACTTCCCCCAGCATATTTTTCACGAAAACCGTGACATCAGACGATACTTCCTGCATTGTCTCATTTTGCAGATATGGCGTATAGACTGCATCTTCAGATACCTTTAAGCTGCCGAGTACATCCGCATAAAAATGTCTTGAAAAATACTGCAGTGCCTTCCATCTTCCAAAATAATCAATACTTGCCCAGGATGCGACCGGCCAGTTATCATTTAACTGCCAGTAAATTGCACCCATACAGCGTCCCCTGTTTCTGCGCCAGTGTTCCACACCGCTTTTGATTGCGATTGCCTGCAGCACCTGACTGATATAGATCAGACTCTCAAAATCTTTTGGATATAAAAAGTTCTCCGCAATATAATGCAGAATTTTAGCATTTGCAGAACCATTTTTCTGATGACTCTCCATAACTTCGGAAAAGATATTGCGATCCTCAGGCAGGGTAAAGGTATTGATGGTTTTTTTACAAGGGAACGACTGGAATCCAAATTCTGAGCAAAATCTAAAATAGTAATTTTCATAGTCAGAAAACGGCTTTTCTCCATGCCATACATCCCAGTAATGACGATCCCCGATATCATCGCTGTCCGGGTCCGTAAAATTACCGCCGGATGATGGGGAAGAAGGCCAGTAAAACGTTGCATCATCTTCACTCTTTAATGCTTCCGGGATCAGCTTTTCAAACATTGTCAGGTAATCCTGTTTTAATGCATCCGAATGATCATTAAAACCACCCCAGTGATCCCAGGCTGATTCCATCTCATTGTTGCCACACCAAAGTCCAAGACTTGCGTGGTGTCTTAATCTTTTTACATTATCTTTTGTTTCTTCTATAATGCTCTCCCGCAACGCATCCGTAAGTTCGTAGACATTGCAGGCATACATAAAATCCTGCCATACGATCAGACCATGCTCATCACAGTAATCATAGAAAACATCCGCCGGATAATATCCACCACCCCAGATACGGATACAGTTAAAATGACACGCCACCGCAATATCCAGCAATTCATAAATGCGCTCAGGTGTAATCTTTGAATAAATACAGTCCTCCGGGATATAATCCGCACCCTTGGCAAAAATCTTTACCCCATTGACACAAAATGCAAACTCCTCACCCCATGCATCCTTTTCCCGGCTGACCGTCAATGTACGCAGACCAATGCGCAGCTCTTTTACATCCAGAAATTCTCCGCCCAGAAAAAGTTCCGCACGCACGGTATAGAGCGGTTGCTTACCATATCCATTCGGCCACCAAAGTGCCGGATCTTCGACCAGACATTTTCCATCCGAAAAAGAAAGCTGTTTTCCATCCGGTGTCCAAAGCGTAATCTTTACCTTAAGACTATCTGCTGTCTCTGCATTTTTTGCCAATGTCTGAGCATGACTTTCCTTACTCTGTGGTGATACCTGATGCTCCGCTTCCACAATTTTCCCATTCTGTGCCTTTTCCGGCAACGTCACTTTTACTTCTGCCGACAGAAGAACCTTTCCATCTATATGTTCCTGTCTGATATGCAGATCAGAGAGTTCTGCTTTCTCATAACTGTCAATATAAATATCGCGCCAGATTCCCATATCCGGTAACTGTGGGCCCCAGTCCCAGCCAAACATGGAATGTGCTTTTCGGATGTACTGATTTCCTTCCATCGCCCCGCATGCCGTATAATGGATCTCTTTTCCCGGTGCGGATACATGTTCGTTTACATATGAGATTGCAGAATGAATTTTCACTACAATACTGTTTGTCCCGTTTTTCAGTATATTTGTACACAGAATCCGGTAGCGCAAGTGCATGTTATCCACATGCTTTACCGGTATGCCGTTGATAAAAATATCTGCTACTGTGTCGATTCCGTCACAGCAGAGTGTGTACACTCTTCCCTCTTCTTTTTTCAGTTCAAATTCCCTTGAAAAAATAAAATCGTTTTTCAGTAACTCTCTCGCCGGGTACTCATTCATCCGGTAAAACGGATCTTCCAGTAAACCATGCTCTGTCAGACCGAAAAGTACTGATCCCGGGATTTCCACCGGGCAAAGCAGTGTTTCATCTGCTTTTTTTAACTGCCATGTTCCATTTAAATAAAACTTTTCATGTTGTACCATTAATATTCTCCATTCCCTTTCGGATCATTTTTTCAAAACTTTCCCGAAAATGCATATCATCCTCTGCGGTTCTCTTTTTCGGCCCCTTCAAATGATTCTTCCCGGATGCCCTTCTTGCTTTTTTATTCATATGACGCTCTAACAGCATCCGGTCAATGTTATCATCCGTATACCACCGTCCGGACTGATGGATGGCAAATGCACCGCGTCCAAGTGCCATCGCCGCCACCCCGTAATCCTGCGTCACGACGATATCTCCTTTCCGGCATAAATTGACCAGTGCAAAATCCACTGCATCCGCACCGGCTCCAATCACCTTTACCTCACTGTAATCCGAGTCTAAGACATGATTTGTATCGCATAACAGCGTTACCGGTATTCCATATTTGCCTGCAAGTTCTTCTATGATCCTTACCACCGGGCAGGCGTCCGCATCCACATAAATCTGCATAAACTCTCCATTCCTGCGTGGGGAAAATCTTGCTTTCGGACAAGTCCCCTTTTTTCTTCTTTTCTGTTGTATTATAACAAGGATCTTCTATGATTGCTATCATTTGACACCTCTATCAGAATCACTTAAAATGAAATCCAGAAACTTATTAATTCATAACAATAGATTGCCCGCAAAGCGTACACTCTATTATTTTACTAAATGACAAGGGGTTTTTTTATTATGGTAGATATTCCAATGAGATCCTCTGCTCCCGTCACCAGGCAGACCGTTCTTTCCATCAACGAACGCAAAGTTGAGGGGGCAAAAACAACACGAACCATCACTTCGATCAACCACACACAATCTCAGACTGCATCAAAAGCATCTTCCGGAACGACTTCTTCCATGCAACACACTGCCATGCACCCTGCATCCACACCGACGTCAAAACCTTTACCTCCACTGGTACATATGGTGCAAAAAGGTCAGAAAACACCACTGGAGAATTCCGGGAAACTCACTTCCATAAAGGCATGTCTTGGATGGAATGTCAAAAATCCTGCCTGTGATGTGGATGTGTCCGCATTTCTGCTCGGTGCATCAGGCAAGGTGATCGGTGATTCCTGGTTCGTCTTTTACGGGCAGACCGAAAGCCCGGATCACAGCACGGTTTTCCACGCTGACGGCGGCGCAGACCGCGAGATCATTTCCGTGGATTTTACCAGATTAGATCCTTCCGTTGCCAGAATCGTATTTGTGCTGACGATCAATGAAGCATTTGAAAAAAATCTGAATTTCGGAATGCTTGAGGATGCGTATATCCGTATTATGGATCCTGCCGGCACCGAGCTGGTCAGCTTTAAAATGGATGAATACTATACGAACGTGACATCCATGATGATCGGTGAACTGTATCTGCATAACGGCGCATGGAAATTTAATGCCATCGGAAACGGCGTGGCAAAAGATCTCGCAGGACTGTGCAGTTTGTACGGCGTTCAGGTTATTTAAACAAAGGATTATATTTTGGAGGAAATTTGTTATGTTAACATTTGAAACAGTAAACGAACTTACTTTAAAGGTTACCTGCACTGGCAGTGATGTACTCTTTACAAAAGCAGGTGCATTTATCGCCGGAGAAAATGCCGGTGGAAAGAATTACAAATTTGAAAAAGTCTTGCTTGGACCGCAGAATAATATCGGGCAGGCTCTGCTTGGTCAGCTTGCACGAAGAGTGACCGGAGAAAATCTCCCACTTATGAAGGTAACTTTAAATGGTGATTCTGTTACATATTACGCAAATTATGGTCAGCATGTTGTGGTCTATCACTTAGAGCAGGGGGAAACTATCTCAGTGGAATCCGAAAATATTCTCGCTTTCTCCCAGGATTGTGATTACAGTGTCCGTTTTATCGGTGTCGGTGTGCTTTCCCAGAAAGGTCTCGCAACTTCCACTCTGATTGCACGTGGAAAAGATGCATATGTCGCCGTGCTCTGTAACGGCAACCCGATTGTTTTAAGCAACGTGATGTCTCAGGATACGCTCTCTGTGGATCCGGATGCTGTTGTATGCTGGGTTGGAAATGGACACTGTGATCCTCAGGTGACGGCAGATATCTCCTGGAAAACATTTATCGGACAGGCTTCCGGTGAGTCTTATCAGTTTGAGTGGCATGGGAATTGTCCGGTTACGGTGATTATTCAGCCTTCGGAACGCAGAGGCGGAATCAGTGTGAGTATGGATTAGTGAAGATCCGTGAAAACTAAAGTGCAAAAAGAGGGGGATACGAAGTTTTGCGGGGGTAAGTTGCGCGAAGCTGAGGCTCGTTTTGTTCCGTTGTGCGAGGGGGCACCTGTATTGCATGCTGCCAGGCTGTAACCTCTTTAGAATTTTAACTTTACAGGTAAAAACGGAGTCTGTTGCAAGTGGCATCATCCTGGGTGGATGATACCTTTTGCAACGGACTCCGTTTTTATTTTCAGACATTGCTCTAATAGGGCATCTGAAAATATTTTTTTCGGATGCATCTCATCTATTTTTTTCCGGGTTACGGATGTTTTGGGGATTTCATATTTTTGTGTGAATCCGTGTGGGACAAGTCCGCGGTCGGCGGTTAATATCATGGGGATATCAAAGGCGCTGTCTCCGGCGGCAATCACGAATTCCGGTTTTAGTTTCTGTCTGAGGCGGTCTATTGCCGTTCCTTTATTCAGAGAACGCGGTACTACATATACTTTTTCGCCGTTGGAAAAGACATCTGCATATTTTATATTGAGAGATGTTTTTAAATCATTTACAACTGTTTGGGGATCATTACATTTTGTAAAGAGAAACAGCTTTTCAATATACCGGAGTTCGAATTTTCTGCGTGGATCTTTTTCTAGCAGTTCCATTGCAAGATTCATTTCATCCCTGCTATCCGACACAAGGTGCAGGGAATCCTGATACCACGCTTCATCCCGCATACCATCTACCAGAAGAACGCCGCCGTTACAGACTAATGCATAGGGGAATTGTCCAATTCCAAGGTCGATGCGCTGATATTGTTCCAACGTTCTTGTGGTCGTTGGAACAATCAGCATTTCATTTTTTACCTGCTGCAAAAGACGATATGTTTCCTCTGTGATGTAGGATATTTCCCTCCCCTGATAGAATTCCACATTTCGCTTCCGCATCCCGATGTCATGTTTATAGGAATAGATGATCGTATTATCTAAATCAGTATGAAAGACAATCATTTTTTCGAAACGATGGCTTTTCTTACCATATCAACCGGGATGATGAGCACTGCTAACAGCACGGAAACAAATAATGCTTTCGCATTAAGTGTTGTTGTGCTGAACACCTGACCACCGATCTCAATGATGACGGTCTGCAGTACAAAGATCGCACCCATGACAATGATAAAGTTCTTATTTTCTCTGATGTGTTCAAATACATTAAATTTCTCTGATCTGGTATTTAAACTGTTAAAGATAATGGAATAAATGAAAAACGCAAACATAAATGTTTTTTCATATAATTCCGGGTCAGCACAACCTGCCGGTGTTACAAAATCCGTGATGCCACCGATATTTTCCAGGATCAGGATCGAACCGAGTGTAATAAATACAGAACTGGTTCCGATCGCAGATTTGATATAAGTTGTTAAAATGTTATCTTTTCTGAGTGCCGGTTTTTCATTCATGTAACGGTCAAGGATCGGCTCTCCACCAAATGCCATGGCTGCCAATGTATCCATGATCAGGTTGATCCATAAGATCTGTACAATGGAAAACGGCTCTGTCCATCCGAGGATCGGTGCGATGATGTTCATCAAAAGGGTACTGATATTTACCGTCAGCTGGAAGATCAGGAATTTACCTACTGACTTAGACATCGTTCTACTGTTTAATACGCAGTCTTTAATGGATGTCAGACTGTTATTTAAGATGACAACGTCACCTGCCTCCTGGGCAACTGCTGTACCGTCTCCCATGGCAAATCCGATATCTGCCTGTTTTAATGCCGGTGCATCATTGACACCGTCTCCTGTCATACCGCAGACATTATCAAGCTGCTGTGAAATAGAGACAAGTCTCTTCTTATCAAGCGGTTTTGCTCTGCTTACCACACGAAGGTTCGGAAGTTTTTTCTTTAATTCTTCATCTGACATCTGCTCTAATTCCTCATGGGTAAGAACAACGTCATTCTTCTCATCTTTTAAGATTCCGGCTTCTTTTGCGATGGCAACTGCTGTTTCCTCAGCATCACCGGTTACCATAACAACCTGGATACCGGCATTGTTTAAAATCTCAACGGTCTCAACCGCATCGGTTCTTACGTTATCTCTTAAACATAGCACTGCCATCAGAACTGTTTTTCCATCTGCGATTTTGGCAACAGAAAGCAATTTCATCGTTCTCTTTGCCTGGGCGAGCATCTGATCTTCCACGGCTTTTTTATCTGCAGAAGTGAACTCTTTTTCCTCACCGGATGGAAGCATATAATGCGTTACTTTACCGATGATATTTTCTGTTGCACCTTTCCAGTAAACCAGTCCGTTTTTCAGTGTAACAGTCGCACATTTCTTCTCAGAATCAAATCCGCTGATATCAGCAACTTTATCCGGATCATTTTTTGAATCATCATAACCGTGCTCTAATGCATATCCTAAAAGAGCCCTGTCCATGTTGTTGCTTCCGATCGGTTTTCCTTCAGATATTTTTGCAAGGTTATTTAATGTGATCGCTTCAATAAATTCCTGATTAGGAATATGATCCACGATTTTACCATCACCGGTGATAAATTCCACCAATGATAAATTACCCTGTGTGATGGTTCCTGTTTTATCACTGAATAAGACATTCATGTATGCAGAATCCGAAAACGCTGCCTTATGACTGACAAGAATATTTTTCTTGTACATGGACTCTGTGTTCATGGACTGCACCAGACTGTTCATCATCGGAAGACCTTCCGGCACCGCCATGATAACGATGGACGCCATCAGCATGACTGCCTCTGCGACCAGAAGCAGAACAAAAACAACTGTGATCGGTTCGTCCGTACGAATCAGATTCAGTACAACATCTAATACGCCCGCAATGGCAGCCGCAGATACACCAAGTTTACCGATACCGGCAGCTACCACTTCCAGTTTCAGGCTTGAAGTATCTTTTCTCTCATCCTCTTCATTGTCATCCGTCAGAGCCTTGTTGATCTTTCCAAGCTCGGATGCATCACCGATCACTGTTGCGACCATATAACCTTCGCCAGAGGTCACTACCGATCCCATAAATACTTTGTTAGCAGATGCATAATCTGTCGATTCAGCCTCATCAAGATTGTCAGCAGCCGTTTTATTCTCGTCTCTTGACTCACCATTTAACGCAGCCTGGGAAACTTTGATGTGTCCTTCAAATAACACACCATCCGTAGGTACTTTATCTCCTGCCTGAACCAGGATCGTATCACCTTTTACGATCTCACTGGTAAGGATATTGACCAGTTTTCCATTTCTCACGACTTTTGCATAAGTCTTGTTATACTCTTCCTGCAATGCCTCACTTCTCGAACTGTTGCGGTATTCCGATAAAGTACTGAAGCCGGTTGCAAGCGCAATTGCCAAAACAATACTTATGATCTCAACAACATCATTTTCTCCCGCTAATGCCGGTACAAATACACCGATAACGGAAATAACGATTTTCATGACCAGTGCTGCACATAATACTTTGATCCAAATGTCATCAAATGCTCCGATGAACATTGACCACAGTGATTCTGTCTCTTTTTTTGCAAGAGCATTTGTTCCAAAATCCTGTTTGCTCTTGTTTACCTGTGAGTCTGACAGACCTCTCATCAGCTCTTCTTTATTTATGTTACTCATTTTGGGTAATTAACCTCCTCTAAAGTATCAAGTCTATTTATACAAATCTTCTGCTCAGTTCGCCAAGTCCAGGGTCATTTGTCCCCTGACCAACAGCACTGAACTTCCATTCTCCGTTATGTCTGTACACTTCTCCAAATATCATTGCCGTCATACCGGAATAATTTTCGGTCAGATTGTACTTGCACATTTCATTATTATTTCTTGCATCAACTAAACGGATAAATGCATTCTCAATCATGCCAAAATGCTGATGTCTCTGAACCGCCTGATAAATATTTACAACGATTACGATTTTGTCATACTCCTGTGGTACTTTTGCAAGGTCGATCACGATCTGCTCGTCATCTCCATCACCGGCTCCTGTCAGGTTGTCTCCCTGATGATTTACGGTACCTGATTTATGGTGCAAATTACCAAAATAAACGATGTCTGATTTATCCACCAGTTTTCCATTCTTTAACATCAGTGCGGATGCATCACAGTCGATCGGCTGCTGCTTTGATCCGCCCCCGAATAAAGCACTTAAGAATCCACCTCCGGATGAAGACTGCTGCACTTCATCCCATCCAAGACCGACAATAATCTTTGACAATCCTGCGTTATCTTTTGACAGACTGACCTTCTGTCCTTTCTGTAAACTAATTGACATTACAATCCTCCTTGTTTTGCGGAGCAAAATGCGACTGCCATTGCAGGAGCAGAGGATTTTACTCCTTGTTTTCCTCCCTTATGCCACTTCAATTCCATAGTGTCCGCAAAGTGCTGCGAGTCCGCCCTGGAAACCACTTCCAATTGCGTTAAATTTCCATTCTCCGTTATGTCTGTATAATTCACCGACAACGACTGCTGTCTCAATGGAGAAATCCTCTCCCAAGTCATAACGGATCATTTCTTTTCCGGTTGTCTCATCCACCAGACGGATAAACGCATTGGATACCTGTCCAAAATTCTGGCGTCTTGCCTCTGCCTCATAGATGGTTACGGTAAAAGCGATTCGCTCAATGTTTGCCGGTACTTTGGAAAGATCGATCTGGACCTGTTCGTCATCGCCTTCTCCCTCTCCGGTTAAGTTATCGCCCATATGTTTTACAGACTCACTTGGATGAACCAGGTTTCCATAAAATACAAACTCTTTATCTGTCGGGCATTTTCCATCTGCGCCTAACATAAATGCTGCTGCATCCAGGTCAAAATCTGCACCTGAATCATATGCATTGACATCCCAGCCAAGACCAACCATGATATTTTTCAGTCCCGGATTTCCTTTTGTTAAATCTACTTTCTGTCCTTTTGATAAATTAATTGGCATAGTATTACCTCCTTAGAATAAATGAATCTATAGTTATTTCAAATAACTTACTTGTTTGCCGGCGGCATATGATACTGTCTGTTGAAGTCCGCCTTGATTGCCTCAAGCCTTGCCTGATCTTCCACACGTTTCTTTCTGGAGTCTTCTTGAATTCTTCTGGTTTCTTCAATACCGCTCGTAATCGTTCTCCAGGTCGTTTCAAGTGTCTCAATCTGAATAGAGCTTCCAGATGCCATCTTAGCAGTAGCCTTAGAAACCTCTACCGTATTCTGTGCATTCTTAATAAGCATCTCATTCGTCTTCTTATCAAGAGCTGACATTGCCTCCGCCTGAATGCGCTGGCGTTTCAGCAGAATTGCCTGTGCAAGTGCCTGTTTAAATACAGGAAGCGTCACGATAAATGCGGAATTAATTTTTCTGACCAGATTATAATTGCTGAATTCCATCGTTTTGATCATCGGAATGGACTGCATTGCAACATTCTCTGCTGTTCGAAGATCCTGTGTACGCTGCTCCATCATCATCAATGCCTGATTTAAACTGGTAAGTTCAAACCGGATCGACTCGTCTCCAGTAGTCTCCATATCCTGCTGTCTTTTCGCAATATATGCTTCGATTTCTTTGCATGCCTGCTCGCCGGCAAGAATATATTTCACGAGTTCATGATAATAATTTACATTTGCCTCAAACATCGTATTTAATTTACGGTTTGACTGTTTGATCTCCGACTCATAGCCTTTGAGCTGAACGTAGATCTTATCGACTTCTTCGCCCATTGTGTGGTATTTTGCAAGAATCTTGTCAAGCTGTTTTTTCATATTTCCAAATAATTTTCCAAACAGTCCCGGATTTTCTTTGATCTCATCGATATCAAACTGATCCATGATCTTTGCTAACGTTTTTAACATTTCGCTGGTATCGTCTAACTGTGACATATTCATACTGTTTAACACAACATCCGAAGCCTTTGAAATCTCCTCTGCCACCTCTGCTCCAAATGTGACGATTGTCTCAAGATTATTGATCTCGATCGTACTGACGATCCGGTCAACTTCATCAGAATTGACCAGTTCTGAGTTCATTTTTTCCCTGTCGGCAACAATATCATATTGTTCCACAACAGCGATCTCATCCTTTGTGTCCGGAACTGCTGTGGCTGCCGGTGCTTCCGCAGTCATTGTTTTGCTAAAATCAAGTCCCATACTATTCCTCCATTTCTGCGTGTGAAAAATCTGATTTTTCGCACTAATTACCTCTCTTAAAAAATTTCTCCCGCCAAGTGTAGCGTGTACTGCCAAATGAAATACTATTCAGGTCAGGGACTTGCAGATCATATTTATATTCCCCGATCTGGTGTTCTTCCATTAGTTGCCCGTTAAAATATTTTTCAATACTCTGATATCCTGTCGGTACAAAAAATACGATATCAAATCCAATCAGATGTAAAAATGCTGTCAGGATCGAATCCTCTAACGAAATTACCGTCTCCGATGTATTAATGTAGATCATTTTCGGATTTTTCCGGGTAAGATCAAATTTCTGGATCAGTCTTACAATATCCTTTGGCAGATTTAAAATCTGCGCAATGACTGTATATTCCATGCCATTTTCCCCGATTCCCTTTATCATTTTCTGATTGATCAAAAGCTGCATCTTATCGAGAATCATTTCCTGTATATCTTCTCTCAGGATACCATACGGATATTTCGGATGTGCTTTGATCTTATTTCGCTGCAATTTTCCATTCTTAAAAAATTCGGCAGCATACATTTTCATCGGATTCGGTGCCATCGGCTCTATATAAGGCGCCTTTTTTATCACAATGGTATCTTCCGTAACCAATTCTTTTACTGATGTCCAGTAATGATCCGTCTGTCCATCTTTTACACCGGAAACCTTTGCAAAAATAACCGGTATGTTGACCACACCATCGACCACACTAAAATCCGGCCGGTACTTCAGCTCCTGATCCCACAGGATCTTTATTTCTTCATACATGGTCTGCAGGCTGATGATATTCGCCTTTCCATACTGCTGATTCCGGTACATTCCGGTGTCCTGATACATTAATGTATCCAGTTCTCTCTCCGCATGATATGCCACTGTTCCCATTTTAACCTGTGAATTTTCTTCCGGAAACCTTTCCATGGTAAGACTTTCCTCATAATTCAGTTCATACAGCAAAGGATCTGTAAGCTGACAAGGTACATTCCGGTTCGGGCACAGGATCACCACATCAACCGGCAGTCTTGCTAAAAACTTAAGAAACAGTGCCTCATTTTCATTCTGACAACCACCCATGTGAATAAAACATCCGATTTCCGGCATCTTCCAGTCAGAAAATAAAGACGGCAGATATCTCTTTAGCCAGCACAACAGATATACCGCCTTACTGGTGAGCCTGTTTAAATTATCGCCTTCTTTGCTAAATTCTGCAAGAAGAATATCAACAAATGTTTTATGCATGATCTTCTGCAGTTCCATATTTGCCGGATATTTAATATTTGCGGAAAGATCCATGACAAGCTGATCTATCTTTGCATAGTTTCCTCGCCGGATATCTGCGATCTCATCCGGTGTCGGTCTTTCAATCTCTCCATTTACGATCACAGTCTTTCGTCTGGCATTTTTCAGTTCAAGCTGCAGCTGAAACAATTCGTTTGCATAAGTCAGCTTGTCCTCTGCTCCATTGATCCGGTAAAAACAATTATAAAAGAAACGGGAATCTGTCCCTCTGCTCAACACACTTTTTTTGATATCTTCAAATCCTTTTCCGCTGATCCAGGCATTAGTACAGTTATTGACAGAAGGAAGATTTCCATACAGCCGTTCTTTTTCAAAATCATTTTGTATCGCTTCACGGACTTTCTTTAAGCAGTATTCTTCCGGGAAAGCTGTCATCCCCTCCATTTTTAGATCGTCCGATAAAACGGAATCCGGATCTGACTTAAGGTACCCTGCATCACCGTGATACTGCAGCAACACCACATCACACCCTGCATTTGACAGGATTGATATCAGCATCAGCTCGTAATTACTGATATCCCCCTCATAAAGGATCTTGGGCAGTTCATTTGCCCCAAGCTGGTTTACAATCCGCTCAAATTTGTAATACAGCCAGCACATAAATTTGATATATGCATTTTTTTGCATATTCTCTGTTTTTCCATTCCGTCTCATGGAATCAAGCGAGTCATAAATCGAATCTGCCACATTCTTCCTTTGCAGATCGTTCATACGCGGCAGCCATTTCTTTAACCCAGCGGTTATAAATGACGGATCCATCCGAAAATCCATACCCATAATTTCCGAATAATACGCAAGATTCTGCTCATCCGGATTAGGGATTTTCCCTTCGATCACCACGCCCTTTCTTCTTGCCGTGTCATAATATTTTTTTATAAAATCACCGATTTTTTCCGTGTATCCATTGATCCGGTAAAAATACACCTCTCTGCTTTGTCTGCTATCGAGATCGACAAAGTAATCATCAAGGCTGCGAATCTTTTTATGTTCTAACATAGCGCATTCTCACCTTCAATATCTGTTCATTTTGTTTTTATTCATCACATAGCCAAGACCTGAACCGACAATACCACCCAAAATATGTGTCAGATTTGAAACATTATCCCGGATAAATATGCCATCATACACCTGCTGCCCGATATAGATCAGCGCAACCAGAATAAAGGTCAGCGGGATTTTTTCCTCCTCAATACTTGTTAAAGATGCGAGTAATATGAACGCAAATACAACACCGCTTGCCCCAAGGAGCTGGACATGTGGGAAAAATATGAAATTGATCACACCCGTTACCAGCGCTGTCGCTAAAATCACAAAGAGAATATTTGCCGAACCGTATTTTTCTTCCAAAAGCGGTCCTACAACCAGTAACATCATAATATTTCCAAAGAAATGATCCCAGCTGGCATGTCCGAATACATGTCCAAAAAACCGGATGTATGTGAACGGACTTGCTAACGATGACCGGTAGACACTGAAAAATGTCCGCGTGGATGCACTTCCTGTCAATTTATCCAAAATCAACACGATAAAGCAGATAATTGTAAATCCCAAAATCACCGGAGAATTAAATGACAGACGTATCTTTTTGCCACTGTTACTCATACGTTTCCTTCCTTATTATAGAATCTTCTAAAAGTATAGCATACCGGCATCCTGTTTTCAAGAAAACGTCCGGCATCGAATCTATCTATCTTTTTGCCTATATTAATGCTATAATTCAATTTGCAATCTGTTGTTAAACTTGTGTTATTTTGAAGAGTTTTTATACACTCAGGGGGATTTTTACAAATTGAAAAACGATATTATTTATTACAGTGTCGGTGCACTGCTCTATTGTCCCGCCAATAAAAAAACGATTGCCGACTCTGTGATTCATGAAAAATTTGGAACTAAATATTCTCTGGCTTTATGCCTTGAAGATACGATCAATGACAACTATGTAACAGAAGCAGAGCAGGATCTTATCTCTTCCATCCATCAGATATTTGAAAGTTTTCAGGATCATCCTTTTTACCTTCCGAAAATCTTTATCCGTGTCCGCAATGCCGGCCAGATTGAACGTTTAACGAAGGCTTTTGGGGAAAGCATAAAGGTGATCACCGGTTATATCATACCGAAATTTACTACTGACAACGCCAGCTCTTATATAGAAGAAATGATCCGGGCTAACGAACAGGCTTCCAGGAAATTATATATGATGCCGATCTATGAGAGTTCTTCTATCATTGACCTGCGGCACCGTATCGATATCCTGTATGATCTGAAAGACAGGCTTTCCCATGTGGAAGATCTCGTTTTAAATATCCGTGTCGGAGGAAATGATCTGTGTCACATGTTTGGATTCCGCCGTCATTGTGACGAGTCCATTCACCGGATCAGACCTGTCGCTGATATTTTTTCTGATATCATAACTGTTTACGGCATGGACTACGTCGTTTCCGGACCGGTATGGGAATATTATTCCGGGTATAATTGGGAAAATGGCCTGATTCAGGAACTAAAAGATGATAAACTCTGCGGCTTTACCGGAAAAACAGTCATTCATCCAAATCAGATTTCTGTCGTAAACAAAGTTTATCAGGTTACAAGATCAGATTTTAACGATGCAAAAGCAATTTTAAACTGGGATAAAAAATCAGACTCGCTTGTCTCCGGAAATCTTGCGGGTGAACGCATGAACGAATACAAGACCCACCATAACTGGGCAGAAAAAATCTTATTTCTTGCAGAGGTCTTTGGCATAACAGACTAAACTTATGTATGCACGAATTTCTTTGGCATGACAGACCAGACTGATGTATACATAAATTTCTTTGGCATGACGAGACCAAACTGACGTATGCAAATAAATTTTCCTGGAAACCGGCAGTATTTTTTATATATCTGACATTTTTTTAATGATACCGCAGCATTTATAATGTTTCATCGGATAATACTGGATCGACACATTTTTTTCCTCAGCTAATCTCACCAGATGTCCAAGCTGAGGATCTCCCTTGTACCTCTCATCAATCAGGATCTTCCATGGAACTCTTCGCAGCAATACTCTTGTCGCCTCTCCGATTCCCGGTTTGATCAGATTGATATCATCAATATCAAATGTCTTTGCAATCTGTTTTACCTCGTCAATACCAGAGCTTTCCACACACTTATTTTCTTTTTCCACATCCATCTCAAACTCGTTCTCGATCGTATGGATAAATTCATAGGACAGATCCGAATCTTTTAATTCTCCGTAATAGACGGCTCCATGGAAATCATCTTTTCCAATGATATCACTCCTTAAGAATGTCCTGCTGATCAGTCCTGACACAGTGCTGTTAAGACAGGAACTCGGTATTAAAATATCATCGTGCGTGCCACACAGTTCTGTCACATTAGCAGGATCTGCTATGACTGCGATATCGGATGACACGCCTTCATACTGCACAAGATCTTTTTTTAATTCATTTAAAATCGCGCCCTTTCCGATCCATCCGTCCACGAACAATAACTTTCCCGGTTCATACCGGCTTAACAGATATTTCATCGCATTGTCATCAATCCCTCTGCCGCGGATAATGGAAATGGAATAATGCGGTACATTGACCTGATATTTTTTTGCAATATATCTTTTGACTAAAATTCCGATTGGAATACCGGCGCGAGCCAGTGAGACGAGCACAATGCCCTGTCCCTTTTTTTCAACGATCTTATCTGCAAGTCTTCCGACAGCAAGTGCTACCGGTTTTGCATAATTTTTCAACGCTTCCCGGTACACCTGCATATATTTTTCTGTCGGGACATATTCGACCGGCAGCATTTCACTGTAATGTTTTCCCGCCTGTATCAGTTTTTCTCTCTCTTCGGTCGGCTGTGGCTGCACCATGCCGGTGATATCTTTTAACAGAAGAGTCACGTCCTCATCCCGGTATGAACTTCTCATTTAATCTTGTCTCCATTCTTTCCTGCTTTCCATTACATCGCATGTTTGCTGCTGAGACACAAATTTCGTATGGGAAAAATTTTATTTTCACATTATGCCCTTATTCCTGTGCCCTCTTTAATACCAACGGATCACAGATATATTTTCATTTTTCATCCGAAGTGCGTAAATCAGCGTTTCTAATCCTTTTAACGACGCTAATGCCGAATCCGTCATAACGATAACCCTGTCATAGTTTTCCAGATCATAAATAAAAGTCTTTCGTTCCGGATCATATAAACTGCACAGTTCATATCTGCAATGCAGTGGATACTCTTCCTCGGTACTGACCGCGATCGGACTTCTAGTCGTAGAATGGCAGCGGACATCACATCCTATTTTTTCTATTTCCTGACCTGTCAGAAGTGCGGGATACATAAACTCTTCCGTGCCGATCACAAGTACGCGCTCACCCTGTTTCACACTCGTTTCCGCGATTACAGTTTCCGCAAGTTTTTTGCATGCAGTCTCATACTGTTTTGCATCAACGAAACGTCTCGCATTCATCCATCCCGGAATTGATATGATGTGTGGTAGTTCATTCCAGATTTTGTCCTGTATGCTGACCGCTAATTTTTCCTGCGTGTGATCCTCTTGTATTGCACGAATAGATAAACCATCACAATGATATTTCTCTGCAATCGCACTGTATCCGGAATGATCCGTTTTTACCAGATAATGAAGTTCTATTTCTTCCTCCCTATAGATTTTTAAATATTCTTCGGTCATTCCATTTAACAGCGAAGCAACTGCAAATTTTATCTTTCTCTGATATTCCCTTCGTATGATTCTGATGATATTCATAATCGTATTACCCGTGGTCACTTCATCCTCCACAAATACGATTCTGTCTGTCTCATTGATCACACGGTCAATATCATCTTTTACTAATTTTTGCTCAGTCGCATGGCTGTGCGCCTCTGAGAAAAACAAATAGCTGACATCCGGTATCACTTCCCGCGTTGTCTGGATATACTTTGTCCCCAATGTGATCGCAGCCTGTGCACCGATTGCTGTCGCGGTTTCTGCAAAACCGATCAAAAGCAGCCTCTCGCCTTCATATTTTCCCTGAAGCTTCTCTGCAAGACTTTTAAATAAATTCAGTGCTTTCGAAGGTTCTACCGGAACATGTTTTCCCTGCAGTGGATCTACTACCAGATAACCTCTTTTGGTATTGTTTTCCCGTTTTGCTATTCTCACTAAATCTTTTTGCTGATAGTTCATATGTTTTTGATTTTCCTGACGTTCGTTAATTTTTTACGATCTGTTTTCCAAAGGTTTGGAGATATTCCTGGGCAGTCTGTAATGATATATTTAGTTTTTTCTGCAACCGCTCTAAAATAGCGTCTTCTGGCAACCCTAGATCACAACATGTATCTACAATTCCTTCCGCTCTGCCACGCATTTCTCCTCTTGCTTCTCCTCTTGCTACATCCTGCTCTATTTCATCTTTCATTAATTCCCGTAATGCTTCGCACATACCATTCGCCCTCCTTACCTTTTGATATATTTCATAGTTCGCACTAACACTTGCCTGCAATACCGCATCTATATTATTCCGCTCTCGCGGTGTCTTCATGTTTTCCGTTTGTTCTAAGAACTTCCTGATATCCTCTATATCGGCATTTGCAGATAAGATTCTTAGACTGCTGTGCATAACCCGGCTTAACCTGCTGATCACCACAATCTGCACTGGGAACAAAATGTTCCCTCCCACGTAATAAATGCCGGGATATTTTTCTTCTAAGGTATATCCTTTCCTTTTCAATTCCAAAAATAGTTCTTTTGGATATGCCTCTCGAAATAAGGATACTGTTAATTCTTCTGCTGGAATTTCATTGGTCGTTTTCCCATATCCTTTATAAAGGCAGGCATATCCAAGTGTTTTGTAAAGAGTGTCTATCGACAGTTCATCCCCCGGTCCTTTGTATTCTAACACATTGTACTTTCGCATGATATGACCGATTTCATTTTTCATCACTTTTTCTGCATTTTCTTCTTTTATGATCAGAAGATCAATACGGATCGGTTCTTTACTCAAATGATACTCCGATATTAAATCAAGTTCCTCGATGTTTTCTTTTAGTTCCAGTTCCGCTGCTGCATAAAACGCAGGATGCCACTGGATCTTTTTGGCTTTGTCTGATGACGATTTCTTTGTCTTTTGCGCGATAATCGTTTCCTCCCTTTTTATTCGGGAGAATCGTCTGATATTTTCGAATCCTCCCTGCTTTTATTTTTATTTGGCTGGTGATTTAAAAGCATTGAAAATTCTGATATCCGACGTTGTGGCTCATATGTTGATAAGCAGCCTTAACGTGGTTTTGATTTGTTTTGAAACGGCTTATGTTGTGAGATAATTTCTCACAGTTTGCCTAATAGATTTTGTTAGAATGTAATGCTTTATTTTTATACATATTCGTGGGAAAACACTATTTTACAACATATCTATAAAATATGATCGTTTTCCCGAAAATGTGTACGTTTAACTTATATCATCTGCTTTCCGAAAGTCTTTAGGTATTCCTGCGCAGTCTTTAGTGATATGTTCAATTTTTTCTGCAAGCGCTCCAAAATTGCATCTTCCTTCAATCCAAGATCATAGCATGTGTCAATAATTCCACGCGCTTCTCCTCTCGCTTCTCCTCTCGCTACATCCTGCTCTATTTCATCTTTCATTAATTCCCGTAATGCTTCGCACATACCATTCGCCCTCCTTACCTTTTGATATATTTCATAGTTCGCACTAACACTTGCCTGCAATACCGCATCTATATTATTCCGCTCTCGCGGTGTCTTCATGTTTTCCGTTTGTTCTAAGAACTTCCTGATATCCTCTATATCGGCATTTGCAGATAAGATTCTTAGACTGCTGTGCATAACCCGGCTTAACCTGCTGATCACCACAATCTGCACTGGGAACAAAATGTTCCCTCCCACGTAATAAATGCCGGGATATTTTTCTTCTAAGGTATATCCTTTCCTTTTCAATTCCAAAAATAGTTCTTTTGGATATGCCTCTCGAAATAAGGATACTGTTAATTCTTCTGCTGGAATTTCATTGGTCGTTTTCCCATATCCTTTATAAAGGCAGGCATATCCAAGTGTTTTGTAAAGAGTGTCTATCGACAGTTCATCCCCCGGTCCTTTGTATTCTAACACATTGTACTTTCGCATGATATGACCGATTTCATTTTTCATCACTTTGTCTGCATTTTCTTCTTTTATGATCAAAAGATCGATACGGACCGGTTCCTTACTCAAATGGTACTCCGATATTAAATCCAGTTCCTCGATGTTTTCTTTTAGTTCCAGTTCCGCTGCTGCATAAAACGCAGGATGCCACTGGATCTTTTTGGCTTTGTCTGATGACGATTTCTTTGTCTTTTGCGCGATAATCGTTTCCTCCCTTTTGTTCGGGAGAGTCGCGTGATATTTTCGAATTCTCCCTGCTTTTTCTTTTATTTGCTGGTAATTTAAAAGCATTGAAAATTCTGATATCCGACGTGGTGGCTTGCTTATTGATATACAAAGCCCTTAACGTGGTTTTGACTTGTTTTGAAACGGCGTATGCTGTGAGGATACTTCCTCACAGTCTGCCTGATAGATTTTGTTAGAATGTAATGCTTTGAATGGATTGTAACATACCGACATATATCTGTCAGTAGTATCACATATTTTTTATTATTTTTGTAATATCTGCACAAAATATGTATTCCAATGTGAAATAGTGCTTCACAATATCTTATTTATTTCATTATCAATTATTCGATTTACCTTTTCCAACCTAGGAGCAAACATCAATCTGTATATTTGTTCGATGGGGCTTTCATAAGATGAATAAACCGGTGGATATAATATAATTTCTTCCAGTAATTCTCTCTTAAAATCCTCATTCTTTATTGGTTCTTCCAAATACTGATATAATTGTTCTAAACGCTGCTCCTACGATGTTGAAAAAATTCTTCTACATTGCGAACACTCATAACTGCCATCCTCTAATGTTCTCAATAACGAATTCACTTTAATTGCTCCAATTAGTTCTGGCTCTCCCTCCACACTCATTCCCAACATCTGTGAATTTATTGAAGACGCTACAGAAAACTTATAATTATAATGATGGCAGTTTTTAGAAAAAGGTTTCCCTGCTTTCTTCATGGCAATCTCTCGTCTGATCTGTTTTTCCTGTGCCTTTTTCCTTTTGCTTTTTGATAATTTTTTCACTGAACCACTCCATATACAATCCATTTTATCAGTCATTATTAAAAATAGCTGAAATTAAATTTGCTGTTTTCTTTGAATCTGTCTGATTACCTGTTTTGCTTATAATAGTCTTTACTTTGTCTATAAATTCGTTAGACAACTTAGACTGCAACACTTTCGTTACCCAGTCAATATCTTCAAAGCTTCTTTTTTCCAAATAAATCTGTTCAAATATATAGGTTGTTCCCTCACCTATCGCAGCTATGATACTGCCGGCAATAATTGCATTTAATATACTTGCACCGATATTAATTCCAGGAATGTTTTTCAAGGCAGCAATTGCTGTTTTCGCTGCAAAGCTTACTGTTCCCACTTCAATAATGGAATTAAAAAATTTTTTCGTCTGCTGGTCATTTTTAATTCCATAGACTTTGGCAATCGCATTAATTTCTGTAATTTCAATAGGTTTCAATATTACAGCATCTGCAATTGAAATGGGCACTGCTCCCACTACAGTACCTGATGTAGTTGCAACACCTATAATTCCCTGACAAAGATATCTTTTTCTGTTTAATTTAAAATTAGCAATATCCTCTGTTCCAGCCTGTAAGCCTTCCGGCATAAGGTCATTCGTTGCATCGATCAACTCCATAATTCCTTCCGGTGCAGCAAAAACGGCTTGTACCATCTCAATATTTTCTTTACGTTCAGGAACCGAATACGATTTTGTAATCACAACAATCACTGGAACACTTGTCTGCCACATCGGGCTTGACTTTTCACTGAACCTCTCTATCTGTGGTCGGTTTTATCTGATCCATTATTTTTAAAATTGCTTTCTCTGCAGTATGCTGTTTTATCAGTCCTTCTTTTGCGTAACCTAAAAAGCTTTCCTGACGGAATAAGGTACAGCACCACAAGTAAAAAGATTCCTCCAAATGTTCCAATCAGCGAAGCCGTATGTAATTTTGTCAGTCTCATTGCCTTTTTATATTTTGTAAAGGGATTCATCGGCAATGTATAATTCTCTTCTTTTGCAATATAATCAAGAATAGCATTTTCTTCTACAACATAATTATAATTTCTTCTTGAATCTTCCTTGCTGCGTATCACATGAATTATACCATCCTCAAGGTTCAGTCTGTGTTTTCCGTATTTTCCCTGCACCTCAACATTTCCCTGTTCATTGTAATAAACCTGTTTTACCAGAAAACAGTTCATGTTTCTGATAATCTGCATCAGTTCCTCTGAAGTTGGAATATTGGTTTTCAAACCATCCGCATACTCTTTGAATCTTTTATTGACAAAGATCCATCGGAAGAGTTCCCATCCACAACCATAAAAAAATGATACTCCAAAAATCCATAAAACAATTTCCCTTAAAGTTTCCATCTCATTTTCCTCCCTTGTTTTTTGATATCCTCATTCTAGCAGACCACACGGACACATAATGTCCATGTACATTTTTAAGAAAAAAAATAGACAGAAATGTTTTTCTTACATCTCTGCCTAAAAAGTATCTTTATTTTCTACTCTTTCCTTTTTTCTCTCAGCTCTAACACCAGCTCATACACCTCCGGTCTGCGCTCTTTCAAATGTTCATCTAACAGATGTCTGCGCTCTTTAAAGCGCTCCGCCAACTCCGGATGCTCCTTTGCGATACGGTCATGCACTTCTTTCCGGTGTGCCTCCAGTTTGCCCGCTAACGTCATCTCGTCCTTGCCGGAGATATTGACGATTTCCTTTAAGTGCTCCTCTAAATGTTCCAGCCACTCATCCTCATCGAGTGCCTCCATGTGCGCCCAACGGCCATGGAATAAATTTTCAACGTCCCCTGTCTGTTTTAATTGCTCAATCTGCAGGACAATCTGTTTTTCGATCTCCTCTTCTGTTTCCGAGCCAAACGCCCAGACAAACTCCTGCACACGGTTATCCGCGCGTTTTCTTGATGCGCTGCGTTCCTCGTTATCCACACCACCCTCAAGCGGATAAGGTCTGTTGATTCCCATATCTTTTAATGCGATATGTATGGTTCTTCGCACGCAGCCCTCCTCTATCAGATAACCGAGTCCTAATTTCCGGAGCTGCTCATTCACATCTGCAATGTGCTCCGTCATGTAAAAGCGGATTCCCTTTTCCTTCAAAGATCTGTATAAAATCTCCAGACGGTCTGCCGCCGTGATATCCAGGCTTCCGATACCTCCTGCATCTAAAATAACTGCTTTGGTATCGTCTTTGATATGCTCCTCAATATCCTTCTGCAGTACCCCGATATTTGCAAAAAACAGGTTGCTGCTGAAACGGTAGATCAGAACGCCCTCCACCGCATGAATCTGGCTGCCTTCCCGCAAATCCCTGAAATGCTGATGGCCGGGCTGGATTCCCAAGAAACATCTTGCCGGTTTTGAAGTACGGATGATCATTTCTGTAAAAGAAAGGATAATTCCGATCAAAACGCCGTTAATCGTGCCAAGCATCAATACACCAAAAAAGGCTCCTATAAAAATGAAGCACTCCGTCCGGCTGACTTTCCACAATCTGACCGCAAGTTCAAACTCCGTCGCACCAAGCAGTGCCGAAATCACGATCGCCGTCAGCACCGGAATCGGCAGATATCCGATAAAACCGGTTCCACATAAAAGAAGAATGATCATCGACACCCCTGCCACGATACCGGTAAGCTGTGTTTTTGCCTGATACTGTTCCCCCATTGCACTACGTGATACCGATCCATTGATCGGACAGCAGCCGGTAAACGCTGCGACAAAATTTCCTATGGAAAATGCAAAAAGTTCCTGATTATCGTCAATCTTATAACCGTTTTTCTGAGCAAAACTGTTCTCTGCGAGCAAAGTCTCAGCCATTATGACAACGGCAACCGACAGGCTTGTGATGATCGCATCCTTCGGTGCAATCACTGAAAAATCCGGTATGCTCCATTCCGGCATTCCGGGTTCTACTGCTGCAAGCGTCTGTACGCCCCACTCCCTGACCGGCAGGAGCCGTGTCATAAGTGCCCCTGCTGCCATCAGTGCAACTGCCATCGGAAACTTTGGGATCAGCTTTTTCGAAACCAGAAGAATCACAAGTGCAAAAAGTCCGATCACAAGCGACGGCAGATTGATCTGACCTGCCGTCCCTGCAATATGCTCTGCCAGTTCAAAAAGTTCTCCAACTCCTGCCGTTCCACCCATCAGCTTTGGCACCTGCATCAGTATGATCGTGGTACAGATTCCGGTGATAAATCCTCCCATGACCGGTGCAGAAATAAAATTGACCAGTTTTCCTGCCTTCATAAAATAAAATGCCAGAAGCCACAGTGCCACAAAAAAAGTCAGTACAGGCACTGCTGCCATGGCCTCTTTCGTTCCGCCTTCAATGCCAAGTCCCACAATAGCTGAACCGATCAATGCTGCCGGAGCCGCATCCACACCAAAAATAAATTGCGGTGACGTGGAAAAAAGCCCAAATAAAATGATCGGAAACACCGAGCCGTATAATCCATAAACTGCCGGAAGTCCTGCAATCTGTGCATACCCCATGGAAATCGGGATAGAAACTGCCATGATGATGATTCCAGCAAGAATGTCCTTTGGAAGATTTTGCTTATCGTAATGTTTTAATGTCTGAAATGGCTGTAATTTCACTTTTCAATCACACTTCTCTCTTTTTATTCAAACCTGACATGCTCTATATTTTTTCTTCCTTACTGTATCACAAATTTTTTAAAATCAAAAGATATTCCCTTGTAAAATCTTCCTATGAATGATACGATATTTTTATGCGCTTTTTCTTACTAATGTGATGAATCGCGAAGGAATTTTTAATGCAGCTGTTTTTATAAAACAGTGCAGAAACGGAGGATTAGATTTCTATGAGTGAATACAGAATGGGGACAAAATGTGTGCAGGCAGGTTACACACCTGGCAATGGAGAACCGAGACAGGTGCCGATCATCCAGTCTACCACTTTTAAATACAGTACCAGCGAGGATATGGGAAAACTTTTTGATTTAGAGGCAGATGGTTATTTTTACAGCCGCCTTCAGAATCCTACCAACGATATCGTCGCTGCAAAGATTGCAGCTATGGAAGGCGGTTCGGCTGCAATGTTAACTTCTTCCGGACAGGCAGCCAATTTTCTTGCCATGTTCAATATCTGTGAATGTGGCGATCATATCGTTGCTTCCTCCTCTATCTATGGCGGAACTTTCAACCTGCTCGCTGTCACGATGGCAAAAATGGGAATCACGACCACATTTGTTTCTCCTGATGCTACTGAGGAAGAATTAAATGCAGCATTTAAGCCAAATACAAAGCTTATGTTTGGTGAGACGATTGCTAACCCTGCACTCACCGTTTTAGATATCGAACTATTTGCAAAAGTTGCCCATGCCAACGGCGTTCCGCTTGTGATCGATAATACATTCCCGACTCCGGTCAACTGCCGCCCGTTTGAATGGGGTGCTGACATCGTAACCCACTCCACGACCAAATACATGGATGGTCACGGAGCTGCCTTAGGCGGAGCGATCGTGGACAGTGGTAAATTTGACTGGATGGCTCACGCTGATAAATATCCGGGACTGTGTACTCCGGATGAAAGTTATCATGGAATCACCTACGCAGAAAAATTCGGTAAAGAAGGTGCTTTTATTACAAAATGTACTGCACAGCTGATGCGTGACTTTGGCTGCATGCAATCCCCACAGAATGCCTTTATTTTAAATCTCGGCTTGGAGTCCCTGCATGTCCGTATGCCAAAACATGTGGAAAACGGTCAGGCTGTTGCTGAATTTTTAGAAAAACATCCTAAAGTTGCCTATGTCAACTATCCAGGACTGCCTTCCAGCAAATATTATGAGCGTGCAAAAAAATATCTGCCAAATGGTGGCTGTGGTGTTGTCTCTTTCGGTTTAAAAGGTGGACGTGGTGCTGCCTCCACATTTATGCAGAATTTAAAACTCGGTGCGATTGAAACACATGTTGCTGACGCAAGAACCTGCTGCCTAAATCCTGCAACATCCACACACCGCCAGATGACCGACGAACAGTTAAAAGAAGCCGGCGTTCCGGCAGAACTTATCCGTATCAGCCTCGGTCTTGAGGATAAGGAAGACTTAATTGCAGATATTTCCAATGCACTTGATTCGATCAGGGAATAAAATAAAAAACATATACAAAAAATGGATGTTTCCTCATTTAATCTATTGGAAACATCCATTTTTATAAATATAACGGATAAATATTAATATTTATCCTGATCTCTGCTCATACCGGCATCAACTGATTTTTTGCTTCTCCCACATACAACAGCGCGTTGTTATGGTTTGACTTAATTTCTTCCTCTGTCAGCTTTCTTATTATCTTCGCCGGATTTCCAAATGCAAGGCTGCCATCCGGGATTTCCATGTTCTGTGTCACAAGAGCCCCTGCACCAATGATACAATTATCGCCGATCACTGCACCATTTAATATGATCGCACCCATTCCGATCAATGTATTATTGCCGACCTCACATCCGTGTACAATCGCACCATGCCCGATCGTCACATCGTTTCCAATGGTAAGCGCATGCCCGTCTCCCACATGAAGGACCGCATTATCCTGTACGTTCGTCCTGCTTCCGATCGTAATCCTGTCAGTATCTCCACGCACCGTTGCATGATACCATATTCCTGAATCTTCTCCGATCGTAACATCTCCTTTTACAATCGCACCTTCTGCTAAATAGTATGCCATGCTGCTCTCCCTTCCGACCGTTTTTACTCCCAGTCCTGTTTCTACTATCCTTAGATCACTTCTTTCCCCTGATCTGACTGATATAAGCCGAGACAACTGCAGCCACACCATCAATCCCAAGTCTGCACTCATCTAAACACAGATCATAATTATCTGCTAATCCCCAGGTTTCCCCGGAATAATAATTATGATACTGCTTTCTTCGACGGTCTGTGTCATCCACGATCATTTTTGCTTTCGACTCTGATACCTGGTGTTTCTCTGCGATTTTTTCAATTCTTGTTTTCTTGTCCCCGCAAAGGAAAATACGAACCGCATCCGCATGTTCTTTGTACGCATAATCCGATGCACGACCGATCACGATGCACGGCTGATCATCAAACAATGCCGTTAATGCCTTTTTCGGTGTCTCACGCACCTTTAAATTCATATCATCCGCAACCATGCTCATCATATCATCAACCTGCCGTTCCCCAAAATAAAACGGATACTTTTCATACACTTTTTTCTCTTTTGCAAGCTCGATCAGTTCCTTTTTGGAATAACACGGAATACCGTATAATTCTGATAACCTTCTTCCTACTTCGTCCCCTTCACATCCGCATTGTCTGGCAATTGTTATAATCATAATGATCCTCCATTCCTGCAAGTCCTTTTATGAAAACCACATTCTTATTTTTATAAGAAGTGCTCTGACCATTCTTTTTCTTTAAAGCCGGTAATTACCGTACTTCCATCTACGATCAATGGACGTTTTACCAACATTCCGTTTGTCGCAAGCAGCTTTAACTGCTCGTCCCCGCTCATTTCGGGAAGCCTGTCCTTAAGCTTCATTTCTTTATATAAAAGTCCGTTGGTGTTGAAAAATTTCTTTAATGGCAGACCGCTCTTTTCATGCCAGTCTTTCAACTCCTCGTAGGACGGATTCTGCTCTACGATGTGACGGTCCGTATATGTAATCTCATGTTCATCCAGCCATTTTTTCGCTTTCTGGCAAGTGGAACATTTGGGATATTCTATAAAAAGCATTGGATGTCCTCCTTTTGGTATGGTATGTTGTTGTTAATTGATATTGTACCACAAATTGGATGGGAGTGGGTACACAAATCCTTTTTCAGATGGTGGCATTTTTTATCGTAACGGGGAACCGTGACAGCTTGCTTTCTCTCGCCTCTATTGTGGTAAAATCAAAGTTGGATTTTTCAACAGCGTGGCAATCACCGGGGCATATTTAGATATTCCATAATCTTCAACAATACTGGTTATTCTAGCGCCTGCATCTTTTGATGAAGCACCACATAAGAAAACCCTTTCATCAGCAGTTCCATAATCCAATACGATAAATCGATCATGAAATATACCGCCTGTCTTTTTCATTGACAAATTTACTGTTGGGTACTCCTTGCAGAAATCTGTAAATTCTATGTTGTGAAGTTTATTATTTCCAACATTATCACTGAATAAAATAATAGCTACTCCGGCCGGAGAATTCTTAAGGTGTACCAGCGTCCTTAAGCCAATATAATTGTCAACGACATATATTGACGACTTTGCCTGCTTATAAATGGTCTCATATACCTCATCTGCACTACTAAATTTTGCGTTAAACATGAGCCACTTTTCATCATCATCTGAAACAAAGCTGTTCATCATATCAGCCAACTCAGATTTTGTCACAACATCCTTCAAGCCTTCTGCAACATCTGAAATCTGCTTTTCAAGAGATATCATATCTGAGTTGATTTTGTTAATTTCTATTCTGTTGTTAGCAGTTTCCATGCTTAACTGAAGTATTTCCCGCTGACCTATTAAATCACGATTTTCTAATATGTAATCTTTCATTTTCTTAAAGGTTCTTATTAATGCCTTGCTCTGCTTAACAGCCAACGGTCCTTTCAAGACAGTCATCAGCATATATAATCCTTGCTCTGTAAATACATGAGGATTATAACGACTTTTTGAACTTATATTTGCGGTACAATTTTTGTACCGCAAATCTTCTAATTCCTCATCTGTCAATTCAAACATAAAATCTTCATCAAATTTTTCAATATTATTTTTTACCTGTCTATTAAATCCCTTCGTATCATAGCCATATATCTCTGCTAAATCAGCATCAAGCAATACCCTTTTACCCCTAATTTTATACAGTTTTTCTTTTAGATATTCTTCTGTTACTTCTATTACTGTAACATCGATTTCTTTCTTTTTATCTTCTGCCATAGAACTCCTCCATCCACTTGGCGTTATGTTTCTGACGACCGCTTAACTTACGATTTCTGTAATACTCCAATTCCTCCCGAAGTTCTGCATTCTCTTTTTCCAGCTCCTCAATTCTTTTTAATGCCTCTTCAAGTGTTACAGTTTTCTCCATTCCCCTGTCCGCCCCTTTCTGTGCTTAAATTGCTTTGGCAGCCAATTATCGTTATCTGCTTTCAACAAGTCATATACATATATCTTATTCGGCTTTCCTAATCCCTGATGGCTTCGATAAATCAGATTATGTACCTCCAGTTCCTTCAGCATCTTGTTAATTTTCTTATTTCCCAGATGCAACAGCTTCATCATTTCTTTGATTGTAAAAATGATAAATGTAGCTCCATATTCATCTCGCCATGCATCACCATTACACTCCGATAAGCAACGCCGATCCAACAAAATCATATAAAGTGCCTTTGCCTCATTCGTTATACTTCTAAATTGATTTTCTTGATACATTTACAACATTCCATAATTTTTGTACTCCTTTCCGATTCATTGTATGAAACTATTTTCTCAAAATTTTTATACGAATCCGGTATATCCAAGATGCTGGAAAAATATCCTCTTTATGATTTTTTCCAATATTCTGGATAAGACATGAATTCGAATTCACTTTATTCTGCACCAATATCATGGTAGTCTATCTATATCTGTGAAACGAGGAATGTACTATGCACACAAGGCTTACCATACCGGAACGGCTGAAAGATTTGAGAGTCGCAGAAAAAAGAATGTCATTGCAGGAATTGTCTGATGCTACCGGCATCCCAAGTTCCACACTTGGCAACTATGAGAAAGATGAAAATGTAGATATGTCACTTGGCAATCTACTGACACTTGCAGACTTTTATCAAGTAAGCACCGATTATCTTCTTTGCCGAACCGAACTACGTGAACATACAAATAAGTCAGTATCCGATCTGCATCTCAATGATGATGCAGTCCAAATACTGACTGATGAAAAATATAATCCACGGTTATTATCAGAATTACTCTCTCATGAAAGCTTCCACAAATTCATGACCGACCTGGAAATCTATATTGATGGATTTAATGATAAAGGCATTCAGATAGCAAACGCTTTTCTTGATGTGATGAGATATAAACTGAACGAACTCGGTGCCGATTCCACCGATGCATTTACAAAAATATTTGATACTTCCCACATTGAGACAGAACAGTATTACATAAACATCCTGTTGGAAGATTTAAAGCCAATCGTCTCTGACCTGAGAAATGCCCATATGAAAGACAGCAACACTGCCAGTGATATTGACTATCAAAGCATGATCAAAAATATCATTGATGGTTTTACTTCTCCAACTCAGTTTGCTACAGAGGATACTCCCGAAGCCTCTAATGATGCTTATATTAACGGACTACTCCTTTTGTTCTGCAAAAATTTGGGAATGAAAATTACCCAGCTTTCTGTCGAAGAAAAACAGACCTTAAAAGAAATATTTTCACGTTCCAAGCCGGCAAAGGAACATAGGAAACTGAGAAGACGAAATCCGAAGTTATAAGATTCAAATTATCCATTTTCAAAACAAGCCACCGAGCATTATCCCTATGTGGCTTGTTTCATCTATGATTATTTCCATTATAAAGTTTAGGTTTCATGTACAATCGACAGCCCAACTTAACTATCTGCTTTCTACTATTGTATATGTTCCTGATTCAAAATTTACATTTAATGTTGCAAATGCACTATTATATTCCCATCGGATTTGCAGAGAGCTCTCCCCTCCGGAGATTGCTACCTCTGCGCCTTCCGAAAATGCTTTATGGGTATTTCGCATGCGGATTAACGCAAGCTGTTTTTGAACCACATCTTTTTTCAGGTCTTCCGCGATCTGATCAGTGGAAAGGTTTGTCCGGTTGATTTCCTTATGTCCGGATTCTCCCGCGCGCCGCACCGCTTCGTGGTCATTTTTTCCGGCAAACAAATCCAGATACCAGACCTGAGGTTTGCCCGGCATAAACATCTGTATGGCACGCGCCAGAAGCATTTTTTCATCCGATTCTCCCAATGCACTGTAATATGTAGCGTTTACCTGATAATACAGATTCTTTTGTCCATGTAAATTTTTGACCATGCCTCCACGGGATACGATCCGGTCAATCAATGACTGGATCTCCTCTTCCGGAAGCAGCCCCTTTAAATCCAGAAGCGGGATGCCATCGTGACAGCCAAGCATGTTGACCGTAGAGATCTTCTTTGCCACGATCTCCTCTGCCCATGCCGCAAGGTACGTTCCGCGCCGGTTCTCAATCGCATCAATGACCAGTCCCGGCAGGAAAAAGTCATAGGTTGCATAGCCTTTTTCTGCAAGTGTCTCATATATTTTTTCATCATACCCTGCGTGGATCTCCGGCAAAAGCGTAAGTCCCAAAGGTTCTGCCAACGTATGGATCTTCTGTAAAAGTTCCCACGTCTCCGGATCATTGAGAAAGTTTTTCTTTCCCGGTGCTTTCGGCGCATAGGCAAAAGCATCCAGCCGCACGATTGCTGCACCGTAAGAGGCTATTTTTTCCAGTGTTTCACGATAAAACTCCCACACTTTTGGTGACTGGATGTTTACATCCATCTGCCCGAGATACTGTCTGCCATGCACCTCCTGATAAAAGGTATTCCAGTACGGCACTTTTTTTCCATCCGGAAATTCCACCATCAGGATCGGCAGCCCGGGTTTGCGGAAAAACATCTGCTTCAGGCAGCTTTCATCCGGCTGGATATAGCCTTCCTCCGTCATGGTTCCATGCCCTTCCCAGAAATGGTTCCAGTCGATGAAAAAATTGCGGTACGCAGAATCCTCCCCTTTTTCCACAAGATCCCGAAACTGCGGGGACTGTGCGGAAGCATGGTTTAAAATAAAATCCAGTTTCAGGTCGATTCCCATATCCTTTAACTGTTCAAGGTCTTTCCGGTTGGCAAGCTGCTCATTCAGGTCATAGTCGATCACGGAAAATCCCCGGTCGAGATCGGAATGGTACAGGCTCGGCAGAATGTAAAAAGAAGAAAATACATTCTGCAAAGCCTCCGTTTTCAGCAATGTTACGATATCCCCAAGATTTCCTCCAAGACTGTCTGGATATGCATTGAGCATCGGTTTACTGTTCATAAACACTTCCGTCCTTTCCCACGATCAATCCTGCATTTTTGCGCTGCACTTCGAGTTTTTCCTGTTCCAGTTCCACCACACGGCAGATAAACGGGCTTGCGGCATTCTCGTCGCGGTTTCTGCGGATGCGCCGCTCCTTTGTCTCCTCCGGGGAACTTTCCAGAAAGACGGATAGATCCACACCATGTAAATCGTCACTGCCTCCGTGCGTCCACTCCAGAAGCAATACAGATATTCCTGAAAAATCGGTTTCTTCTGATGAAATCTCACCATCTTCCCGTCCCAAATGCCGCAATGTGATCGTATCTTTTCCCTCATGAAATGCCGCAAGCACTTCATTGATCCGGTCGAAGTCAATCTCTTTCTTTGTCCCGAGATATCCACGCAGTCCGTCTTCCCCGGCTTCTTTATACACACGCAGCCGTTCTTCGTCGTTGCATTTTGGAATCCGGTGTGGATAATCATCGCCCGAGAGCAGATAACATCCGGTTCCGTCATTTAAAAAATACTGCTGCAATGCCGTTGCAAGTGTTGTTTTTCCGGAACCGGAGCCACCGTAAATGCTGATGACCACCCGGTTTTCGGCATTCCCGTCACACCATTTCTGCACTTTTTCATATAATCTTCCCGCCTCTTTCAGTTCGGTAAAGGCAAACTGATACGCCTCATATTCCCCGGTAAACGGCGGAAGCGGAATTCCCGCATGCATCAGTGCCACACCAGAATACTGTCTGCCGCTTTGTTCTTCCAGATACACAGCATCCGGTTTTAACCCACGCAGGCGGACATAAACGGCTGCCTGATTTGCCTCTGCCCTAAGACGCACTGCGCTGACTAATGCATGATCCTGTTCCTCTGATACCGTCATCCATGCCGCAATTTCATCCATAAACGGATCGGACAGCCGCCAGTAGGTTCCCTCGTTAATGAGTGTTTCATACTTCTTGTATGTTTTAATCTGCTCCCGGATCTGCTGTTTTTCCTCATCGGATAAAAGCGCCGGGTTTAATTCGTAACCGAAGGTTCCTGCCATCGCTGTCACCCCGCGGGTGTGGAAACTTGTCACCCGTCCGGTCTGGTGGTTCGGCACCGCCGAAACGTGCGCCCCCATTGCGGAAACCGGATAGAAAAACGAAGTTCCGTACTGGATCCTTGTGCGGTTGATTGCATCGGTATTGTCACTACACCAGATCTGTGGGGAATAATAAAGCATTCCCGCGTCAAATCTACCGCCGCCACCGCTACATCCCTCCAGCAGAAGATCCGGATACCGGCTGCACAGACGCTCCATAAAATCATAGACACCAAGCACGTAATCATAGGACAGATTTCCGGCATAGACATCTGCCATACTGCGGTTCATATCCCACTTGACATAATCAATTTTTCCCTGATCCAGCACGGCACAAATCTGATCAAATACACAGTCGCGCACTTCTTTTCTGGAAAAATCAAGCAGTAACTGGTTTCTCGAGCGCACCGGCTTTTTCCCCGGAATCTGAATTGCCCAGTCCGGATGTGCCCGGTAAAGATCGCTGTCTTCATTGACCATCTCCGGCTCAATCCAAATGCCAAATTTCACCCCCTGATTATGCACACGGGTAATAAGCTCTGCCAGGCTTCCCCCCAGTTTCTTTTCATTGACCTGCCAGTCCCCAAGGGAAGAATTATCATCGTTTCTTTTCCCAAACCAGCCGTCATCCATCACTACCATATCAATTCCAAGGGAAGCAGCTTCTTTTGCCAGATCCACGATCGTATCTCCCGTAAAATCAAAATAGGCTGCCTCCCAGCTGTTGATCAGTACCGGGCGCTGCATATGGACATATTTGCTGCGGCACACATGGTTGCGGATGCAGTTATGATACTGCTGCGACAGTGCTGACAATCCATCTGCCGAATAGGATAAAATAACTTCCGGCACCGTAAAGGTTTCTCCCGATGCAAGCGGATAAGAAAACAGTTCTTCATTTAATCCGAGAAGCAGGCGCGTCTGGTTGAACTGATCTTTTTCTGCCTCACAGGAAAAATTTCCGCTGTATACAAACAGCATTCCATAACAGTTTCCTGCGGTCTCTGTTGTTCCTTTTTCTGCCAAAATCACTGCCGGATTATACTGATGGCTTGACGTTCCCCTGCGGCTGCCAAACGCAATGGTTCCATGCCCCAGCGGCGTACGCTCCAGATTGCGCTCCATGGCATGCTTTCCATAAAACCGCAGGACATCAAAATCTCCCTGTACAAAATCCAGACAGGCTGCCGCTGCCTTTTCGATCGTAATCTGCCCGGTTCCCGTATTTTTAATCCGGACGCTCCTTGTAATGACATCGTTTTCTTCCAAAACACCATACAGCAGATGAACTTCAACCTGTGCGTTTTCGTCTGCAAGGACAATTTCCAGTGTCTGTGCTTCCTCTTTGTCTGCCCAGACAGCCGGAAGTCCCTGTAACTGGTATTTGCCGCTTCGGATCTCATAACTTTTAAAAAGCAGATCTGCGCTTTCCACCCCTTTTTCATTTTTGATATTCAGCGCAATATTGCGGTAATCCCCAGTTCCAATGGAAGGATACTCCTGTGGCAGCGCATCCAGCGAATATGTGCGATCCATGCCCGCTGCATAAGGATTTCCGGAAAATCCACGGTCTGCATAGGTTAAAACATAATCCATGGGGCTGTTTGTTTTATCTCCATAGTACAGATGCAGCAGATATCCCAGTGGATCGACCTGCATCTGATAAGTTGTATGCGCCGTATGCAGGTTAAATATTTTTTTATTTGGATTGTATATAATTGCCATAGAAGTCACCTCGTTTTATTTTTATCGTTTTATTTTTATCCTTTGACTGCACCGTTTGCCACACCGTTTAAAATCTGTTTCTGGCAGATCACATAAAAGATCAGGATTGGAATCAGTGCCAGAATATAGGAAGCAAATGCCAGATTGTAATTGGTTCCAAACTGTGTCTGGAAATTAAGCTGTGCAAGCGGCAGCGTATTCTGTCCGGTTCCAGACATGATCACAAGCGGTGTCATAACATCATTCCACGTTCCAAGAGCTGTCAGGATTGCAACTGTTGCATGCATTGGCATCATCATTGGAAAGACCACTTTCCAGTAAGTAGTCCATGTGCTTGCTCCGTCAATATCTGCCGCCTCTTCCAGCGCTATCGGAATATTTTTTAAGTACCCACTGTAAAGAAGGACGTTCATTGGCATATAAAATACCAGATACAACAGAATGACACCCGCGCGGTTTCCAAGTCCCATATGCGCCGTCTGCTTTACCAGAGGCATCATTAAGATGGAAAACGGAACAAACATTCCGCTGACAATATACAGATAGATAAATCGGAAACTTTTTCTTCTTGCCATGCCGCGTCCGATCACGTAGCCTGCAATTGAGTGGATCAGGATTGCCAGTACGATCGTTGCCAGTGTGATCAGTAAACTGTTTCCAAGAGAGTGCCAGAAATCGGTCACTTCCATTGCCTGACGGAAATTTTCAAAACTCCACTGTTTTGGGAAAGAAAGTGCTCCCGCCACATCGTTTGTCATCTCACTCGGTTTCTTAAACGCAATGATCACTGCCATATACAGCGGGAAAAATACCGTAACCGTCCCCAAAATCAGAACAATCGTAAGTACCCAGTTTGTTTTCTGTTTTTCTTTCATCATAACTGCTCCTCCTTCTTATTCATGACTGTCATCTGGAAAAGTGAAATCGCCACGATCACAATAAAGAAAATGACTGCATTCGCACTCTGGAATCCAAACTGTCCGCCATCCATACCATTTTTATAAATCAGGTAAGAGATGGATTCGGTGCTCTGTGCCGGACCTCCCTTGGTCAATGACATGATCTGGTCGAATACCATGAGGAAATTCTTTGTGCTCAGTACCAGATTGATCGTCACAAACGGCATCACCAGTGGAAATGTTACTTTCCAGAACTGCTTCCATTTACTGGCTCCGTCAAGCATACTCGCCTCGTAGACTTCCTCCGGTACAGTCTGCAGACCGGAAATATAGATGATGGTATTCATGGCAACTGCCTGCCATACACCAACAATCAGCACACCAATCCATGCGTATTTTTCACTTGCAAGAATACTGTTCTGTAAAAATCCAATATGGAACACATTTCCCACAGTTGGAAGAATGTAAGTAAAAATAAAACTGAAAATATAGCCGATGACAAGTCCTCCTAAAATATTCGGTACAAAATAAATACCGCGCAATGCACTTTTAAAACGGATTGCACTGTTTAATCCAACTGCCATGATCAGACTTAGCACATTTACCAGTATCGTTCCTGCCAGTGCATATTTAAACGTAAACAAATAGCTTTTTCCCACGCGGGAATCCGTAAACAGATCTGCATAGTTCCTGATCCCGACATAATCGTAAGTTCCGTATCCTTTATAATTGGTAAAACTGTAAATCACACCTTTGATCATTGGAAGTGTATTGAATGCAAAAAATAAGATTACAACCGGTATGATAACCGCCCAGAATGTTTTGTCCCTGTTTGACATTTTCTTTTTCATTGTGCATCCCCCTGTTCTTTCTGATAATCCTGTACTTTCCGAATCAGATCCCGGTTGTAGCGCTTCCAGTCGGAATCAAATTTTTTCAAAAACTTTTCCTGTGCATTGTCGCTTGTATCCAGCAGGAACGTCTGGATCATGGCATCCACACTCATCTCACTCGGATAATGGTGATCCTGATAATCTGCCATGCGGTTGTTTTCAATGTAAGGACGCATATCCTCGAGTGTTTCCGGAATTGCAAAATCCCCGTCTTTGCAGGCAATTCCGCCCTGATCATCCAGATAAATCTGAATGGTCTCATCGTCATACAGATATTTTAAAACTTCATATGCAGCCTCTTTATTTTTGCATGCTTTCATTACGGAAAACTGCAGATCAATTCCTGAATTTAATACATTGTCTGATTCGTTATCATTTGCAGGAAATGTAAAAGAGCCGATATTCATGTCCGGGTTGACCGATTTAATCTGGGGAATCGCATAGCTTCCAATCGGATACATGGCAGCTTCCCCGCGGGCAAATGCTGTACATGCATCGTTATAACCATATGCATACGGATTTTTTTCGGCGTAATCCAAAAGCGCACGCATCTTTTCTGCTACCGGTCCATACGTATCGGAAAATGTGGTATTTCCCATATTTACCTGATTGTAGGTATCCGAATCGGTAAGTCCGACTGCCAGCGCATTCCACGGAGCCAGACAGGTCCAGGTATCTTTAAAGCCCAGATACAGCGGAAGTGTTCCGCTCTGTTTTATTTCATCACACAGTGTGGTAAATTCCTGCCAGGTGGTCGGAACTTTCCAGCCATTTTCCTCAAACAGATCTTTGTTATATAAAATTCCTGCCGCGTTTGCCACATATGGAAGTGCATACGTGCCATCCTTTGGAATAAACTCCAGTTCCTTATCCATATCCAGATATGCCTGTTTTACGGTCTGGACTTCATCCAGATCGGAAATATCATCAAACAGATCTGCATCTAAAAAGTTGGAATAGTTGCTGTCCCCTCCGATTGCGATGATATCCGGATAATCCTCCCGGATAAAACGTGTCTTTAAAATAGTCATTGCTTCGTTTGGAGATGAAATCGTCAGATGGATGTCATCATGTGTTTCATTGAACCGCTTTTCAATTTTTTCAAATGCCTTAACTGCTTCCGGTTTGTAGGAAACCACTTCGATTTCGGTTTTCCAGTCTGCCCTTTTTTCACTTCCGCATCCGGCAAGACCCGTCATACACATGCCAAGTGCAAGCACCGCCGCAACACTGCGGAAAATACTTCTTTTTGCCATATTCTTCTCTCCTTTTTTTCAATATATCCGCTTACTCTTTTGATATTCTGATTATAACATACCTTTATGAGTCCTCAAATATCATCATTTTTTTAATTTTATATCAAAATGCGATATTTTATGTTATAATAGACATTGATATAGCATTTTGGTATATAAGGAGTATTTTATGGGCAATATATTATTTAATATTTTTCCGAATGAAAATTTTATTGATCTGTGTATGTATCAGTTTGGATATGAACAGTGTGATCCCGGCCATTCATTCGGGCCTGCAACACGCAACCACTACCTGTTTCACTATATTCTTTCCGGAACCGGAACCCTTATGGCTGACAATGCAAAAGGTGAAACACAGACCTATTCCATAAAAAGCGGGCAGGGATTTATTATTTTTCCCGGTCAGATCAACACCTACATTGCCGATAAACAGCTTCCCTGGGAATATATGTGGATTGAATTTGATGGCTTGCGTATAAAAGAAGCTTTAAGTGTCACAGATTTGTGTAAAGATGCGCCCATTTATCATTCACACTCCAAAGAATTGCGTGAAAAACTTGCTGATGAAATGCTTTATATTGTAAATCATTCTCATGAATCTTCTTTTCATCTCATTGGCCATCTGTATTTATTTATGGATTATCTGCTGCAGTCAGCAAAATCTACTAAGCTGGTTTCCAGTGGGCGCATGAGTGATTATTATATAAAAGAAGCAATCAATTATATTGAACAGAATTTTCAGAATAATATCTCGATCGAAGATATCGCTACAGTATGTGGCATCAACCGAAGTTATTTGGGGAAAATCTTCCGCAACTCAATTGGCCGCTCTCCGCAGGAATTTCTTATGAACTACCGCATGGTAAAGGCTACCGAATTGTTAAAGCTGACATCCTTATCTATTGCGGACATCAGTTCCGCTGTCGGATACGAAAATCAGCTTCATTTTTCCCGTGCATTTAAAAATATTTATGGTGTTTCTCCGCGGGAATGGAGAAACCAGAACAAGTAACAATAGATAAGATAGATATCATTCCTATCAGTCTTAATACTTCAGTATCATTACCTTGTCCCTTGAACACTTCCATATCAGTAAAAAGGACATCCCCTTACCTGTAAAATCTACAGTTCCGGAATGTCCTTTTCCCCATACTTTACTATATTTTTAACACATGATGCTGCTTATCCACAATCTATAAGATGCCAAAATGCCTAAACGCCTGCATAATTGCATCTTCCTTCTCCGGTGTACACTGTGGCTGTCTCGTATTCTCTGATTTAGCCAGATTGAAATTCTCGCCGACATCCAATCTACACTTCTTCTTAATCTGTGCGATATACAGTGATGAAACCTTAAGTCCTGTCTGCTCCAGTACATATGCCTTTATCTGCTCATATGTCGCTTTTCCTTTGAATTCAGATAAATCCATATCCTCCAGAGAGAAGTCCACCTTCACTTTTCTGCTGTCGACCATTCTCCGTTCCACTTCGGTCCGCGCTGAGCAAAGATCCACCGGATCTTTAGCGCCCTTGGAAAGTAAAACAACAGTCTCCACATGTGTTGTATTCCCAAACTGATCCACCGCCCTTACCTTGCAAAGCTCATATCCGCCCTCACAAAGCATCTTAAGATCCCTCGCTAACGTCGCCGAATCACAGCTTACATACACGATCCGCTCCGGCTGCATCTTAAGCATCGTCTCAAGACATACACCATCGCACCCCTTCCGCGGCGGATCGACCACGATCACATCCGGGTGCAGCATATCTGCATCTGTGTCTTTCTTTTTTTCATAAAATGCCGGCAGCACTTCCTCTGCTTTTCCTACAAAAAACTCAGCATTATTGATACCGTTGAGCGCCGCATTATTCTTCGCATCCTCGATTGCCTGTGGGACGACCTCCACCCCATAAACTTTTCCCGCTTTCTGTGCAAGAAAAAGTGAAATCGTGCCGATGCCGCAATATAGATCCCACACGGTCTCTTTTCCGGTCAGTCCCGCATAGTCGAGCGCAAGGCTGTAGAGTTTTTCCGTCTGGACAGGATTGACCTGATAAAATGACTGCGGTGAAATATGGTATGCGACCGCTGTATCAGTCAGTGAAAAATCCTTCGTATCGCGTAGATGGATCATATCGGTAATGTATGGATCGCCCCAGATACATTTCGTCACATCCCCGAGGATCACATTTGTTTTCTTCGTATTCTGATTGATGGAAATGCTCTTCATTCCCTCGATGGCTGTCAATCTGTCGATCAGTTTTTCCACTTTAGGAAGACTATTTCCATTGATAATCACACAGACCATAAGCTCTTTTGTGGAAAACCCATAGCGGATCAGGACATGACGAACCAGCCCCTTACCTGTATTTTCATCGTAAGATGCCACATGACATTCTTTCATATAAGAAAGGACTTCATTTAAAATAATCTGATTTTCCTCCACACCCAGTTTACAGTCATTGACCGGGATAATACTGTGGGTACGCGCTGCATAAAAACCGGCAACCGGATTCCCATCTTTATCCGCACCGATCGGAAACTGTGCCTTGTTCCGGTAGCGGTATGGTTCTTTCATCCCCACGACAGGAAGCATGATTCGGTCGATCAATTCCGGCGCAAAACCACCAATACGAATCAGATTTCCGCGCACTTTGTTCTGCTTAAATTCCAGCTGCTTTTCATAATCCAACGCCTGTATCTGACATCCGCCGCATCTCCTGTGAAGTTCACACTGTGGTGTCACACGAAATTTAGACGGCGATAAAATCTGCTCCACTCTCGCATAACCATAATTTTTCTTCATCTTTGTGATGCGGGCTTCGATCTCATCTCCAAGCACCGCATCTTTAACGAAAAAGGTCATGCCATCGTATTTTCCGATTCCTTCGCCGTCCACGCCCATATCTTCGATTTTCAGTTCTATGATATCATTTTTCTGCATAATTATAATTTCCCGGAGCGTCTGATATTGCTCTCAAGCAGACGGTTGTACCCCTGCCATTCCTGATTATTTTCCGGCACGTTGTTAAAGATTTCGCGCACCGTCTCCATCTTTGCATCGATATTATCCGCAAAACTGAGTGCTAATGCCTCCGGCAGCGCCGGTTTTTTCGGTGAACCAAACTCTAACTCGCCGTGATGTGCTAAAATACAGTGCTTTAACTCGCTTGCCAGTCCCTTTGGAAAATCCGGGATCGTGCGGATCCTGTCACCGACCATCTCGGTTCCGATAATAATATGTCCTAAAAGCTGACCGTCATCCGTGTAATCATTTTCCGGGAATGTGGAAAGCTCCTCTAATTTTCCGATATCATGGAAAATAGCTGCCGTGATCAAAAGATCGCGGTTTAACATCGGATAACAGCCTGCAAAATAATCACAGTGCTTTGCCACACTTAAGCTGTGCTCAAGCAGACCACCGACAAATCCGTGGTGCACAGTCTTTGCAGCAGAGTGGAATTTAAAGCGTTTTTCAAAATCTGCATCTTCCACAAAAAAGCTCTCTAACAGCTTCTTTAAATGCACTTCTTTGATGCTCGCAATCAGACCTTTTAACTCCTCATACATCTGGTCGATATCCTTATCGCTGACCGGAAGGTAATCTTTTGGATCATACTCCCCTTCCTGCACCTTGCGGACACGCTTTACATTCAGCTGTAAATTGCCCTGAAAGCTGGTGATATCACCCATTACGGCTATGTAATCCAGTGAATCGAACTCGTCGATTCCAACAGAACCAGGCTCCCAGATCTTCGCATCCAGTGTGCCCGTTTTGTCCTGTAAGATCAATGTATCATAAGGTTTTCCTGCCTTTGTCAGCGCAGACTGTTTTACTTTACATAGATAGATTTCATTAATTCGCTCGCCCTCTCTGAGGCTCTCAATATACTTCATACTACTCCTTATTCCCTCTTTTATTTTCTAAAATTATTATGCCTGTATCCGCATTTCTGCTTCTAAAACGCATACCAGTGTCCACATTTCTGTTTCTGACATGCATGACTGCATCCGCATTTCTGCTTCTAAAACGCATACCGGTGTCCACATTTCTGTTTCTGACATGCATGGCCGCATCCGCATTTCTGCTTCTAAAATACATGCCTGTATCTGGTTCACATCTCTATGGCAGTACACTGACTTCTACCGTGCAGGTGATTTCCGTATAACCTTCCGGTCCCTGCCGCTCAATCTTCACTTCCACCGTATCTTCCGGCTTTAACGAAAGCAGTTTTTTCTCATAATTTTCTGCCGTAAGAATCTCATCCCCGTCAATCTCCGTAATGACATCCCCGCTCTGAAGTCCGGCAGCCATTGCCGGTGAATCCATACATACATCCTTGATATATGCACCTTTCGGTATCTCATATTCACGTTCGATCGCTGCTGTAACCGTTGTCACTTCAAGTCCAAAGTAAGGGATATCCTGTCCGTTTGACAGCATCTCAATCAATGCTTTTAACTCGGAAATAGAGATCGCTGTCAGCGTATTTTCATCCCCCGCACTGCTGTATCCCTGCATCACGATTCCAATGATCTCGCCATCTACATTGACAAGTGCTCCGCTTCCGTTGCTGCTTCCTACAATATCTGTCGTAAACACACTGTAATTATGATCTATCGTAGAAATACTGTTCGTGGTGGATGTAATATTTCCAGTCAGGATTGAATAATTGGTTCCAAGCGGACTTCCGATCGCGATCGCGATCGTTCCCTGCGTAACAGTCAGTGAATTTCCAAGAACTGCAACTGCGATCGCATTCTTTGTACTTTCGGTAAGTTCTGACGCCTTTACGCTTAACACAGCTATCCCTGTATTGCCATCGTATTTTTTCATTTCAGCTTTCACGACAGCATCATTAATAAATGTGACATAGATTTCCTGTGCATCCGCAATCGCCTTGCGTTCTGTTAAAACCAGCAGTTCCCTGCCATTTTCCGCTACAATGATACCGGAAGCCTGCCCCTTACTCTCATATGGGTTATTAAACCAGTCGGTATCGCTCTTCACACCGGTTACCGTCACGATAAACTTGTTTGCTTCTTTTCCAACCGCATACAATTTATTCTGAAGTTTCTGAAAATCGGCAAGTTCAAGTTCCTGCATTTCATTGTTTGGAACATCCCCAGTGTTATGTTCCGTTTCCGGTTCATCCGTCTGCTCCTGCTGACTGTTTCCCGCTTCTTCTGTCTCCTGCTGCCCGTTTTCCGGCTCTTTATTTTCTCCCTGCTGTCCGTTATTCTCTGTGTCCTTTTGCTCTGTCGATTCCTGCGTATCGTCCTGTCCGCTTTCTTCCGTTTCTGTCACATCATCCTTCGGAATCGTAACGACAGGCTTCTCCTCCGGGTAAAACCAGTTTGAAAACTCCGGCTGCAATAAACTAAACACCAGTGCTGCCACCGTACCAAAAATAACGGCAAGCACTACGGTAAACAATGCTTTTTTTATAAGACGTTTTTTATTCAACGGCTTCTCCTTGATCTGCTCATTAATAAAAGAAAAGCCACCCTTCTCTTTCTCCTGCATGATTTTCCCTTCCTTAACAAAAATGAAAACCGCACCTTATTTATTATAGTTTGAATCACATACGCTTGCAACACTATTTTTGCATTTCCGGCTTTCCTTCCCCCAATTAATGGGATATAATGTGAATAAGCAATGAGCAGTGCCAAATGAGGGAAAAATAAAAAAAGACTGCTTGCAGGCTCTTTTTTGTTTTTTTCTCATTTGATAGGGCGAATGCCCGTCAGCCCGGAAAATCTCTGATTTTTCGGGCTGGCACTGCGGACTAAAGTCGAACACACATATCCGTCAGCATACTGCCACTGCAAACTAAATTTTCAACCACAAGGAATTATAAATCTTATGAATGAAAAAGTTTTAAAAACATTAGAATATAATAAAATCATTGCCCGCTTAGCGGAGCACGCCTCAAGTGAGGATGCAAAGAAACGTTGTCTCTCCCTCACACCGGGCACAGACATCAATGAGATCAATCTTTTACAGTTACAGACCAAAGATGCGCTAAACCGTCTCTTTAAAGGCGGCCGCATCTCTTTTTCCGGTGTCCATGATATCCGTGACTCCCTTAAACGTTTAGAGATCGGTGCAGCCTTAAGCATCACGGAGCTTTTGCGCGTCTGCTCTCTCCTTGAGGCAGCCAAACGTGCAAAAGCATTTTCCCGCGCCAGCATCGGACATACCGGACCGGACCGCCCTGTTTCAGCAGATGAGACAGACGAACTTCCGGTTGATTCCCTGACCGGATTTTTTGACCAGATCGAACCACTCACACCATTATGTGACGAGATCCGCCGCTGCATCTTATCGGAGGACGAAATCGCAGACGATGCCAGCAGCACACTCCGTTCCATCCGTAAATCCATGCGTGGTATGAACGATAAGATCCGTGCACAGATGAACTCGATGATCAACAATACAACTACACGCAGTTATTTGCAGGATGCCGTCATTACGATGCGTGACGGCCGCTATTGTCTGCCGGTCAAAGCCGAAGCAAAATCACAGGTTCCGGGTATGGTGCACGACCAGTCATCTTCCGGTTCCACACTCTTTATCGAACCGCTCGCTGTTGTAAACTTAAACAACGAATATAAAGCTCTTCTTATGAAAGAAAAAGAAGAAATTGAAGTCATTCTCGCCAACTTAAGCAACTTAACGGCAGGATACTCCATGCAGCTTCATACTGACTACAATATACTCACCGAACTTGATTTTATTTTTGCAAAAGCAGCTTTCGCTCAGACTTACAACGGTGTTGCTCCGACTTTCAATACCGACGGACGTATCAACATCAAAAAAGGGCGTCATCCGCTGCTCGACGCCAAAAAAGTTGTACCGATCGATGTACGTCTCGGAGAAGATTTTACGCTTCTGATCATTACCGGACCAAACACCGGTGGTAAAACCGTCTCCTTAAAAACAGTCGGTCTTCTGACATTGATGGGGCAGGCAGGACTTCATATTCCGGCTTCCGAGCGTTCGGAACTCGGAATCTTTGAGGAAGTGTTTGCTGATATCGGAGATGAGCAGAGTATTGAACAGTCTTTAAGTACTTTCTCCTCCCATATGACAAATATCACACGCATTTTAAGTCAGGTAAATGACCGTTCCCTCGTGCTTTTCGATGAGCTTTGTGCCGGAACCGATCCAACGGAAGGTGCAGCACTTGCAATTTCTATTTTGTCAAAATTAAAACTATACGGTGCACGTGTCATGGCAACCACACACTACAGTGAATTAAAAGTATTTGCCTTGCAGACTTCCGGTGTGGAAAATGCCTGCTGTGAATTTGACGTTGAATCATTAAGTCCGACTTACCGCCTGTTGATCGGTATTCCCGGAAAAAGTAATGCGTTTGCGATTTCCACCAAACTTGGTCTGGGTGGGGATATCATCGAGGATGCCAAAGGACGGATCAGCGAAAATGATATGAATTTCGAGGATCTTTTAGCAGATCTTGAAAAGAGCCGCATCACGATTGAAAAAGAACAGCTTGAGATCAACCAGTATAAAGAAGAAATCCAGAAATTAAAAGAACAGCTTGAACAGAAACAGGAACGTTTAGACGCAAGCCGTGACAAGATCCTGCGCGAGGCAAACGAGCAGGCTTACAATATCATCAAAGAGGCCAAAGACCTTGCCGATGAAACGATCCGTAATTTCAATAAATACGGCACCGCACATGCCCCGGTCAGCGAAATGGAAAAAGAGCGTACCAGACTGCGCGATAAGATGAACAACGCACAGAAAAAAATGTCTGATCAGAAAAAAAATGCTGCGCCAAACCATAAAGTTCCCAAAAAACTCCGCATTGGTGACCGCGTGAAAGTCATCAGCATGAATCTAAACGGAACCGTTCACTCCCTGCCAAACGCAAAGGGTGACCTTTATGTACAGATGGGTATTTTACGTTCTCTTGTCAACATCAATGACCTGATCCTGTTAGAGGAAGAAACTTCCCCGACCAGCAAAAAATACGGTCGTACCAGTGCCGGCAAGATCAAAATGAGCAAGTCTGCCTCCGTCTCCACAGAGATCAACCTGATCGGCAAGACCACAGACGAAGCGATCGCTCTTTTAGATAAATACTTGGATGATGCCTACCTTGCACACATTCCGTCCGTGCGTATCGTCCACGGAAAAGGAACCGGTGCACTGCGCAACGCCGTACAGGCACATTTAAAACGTTTAAAATATGTGAAATCATTCCACCTCGGAGAGTATGGCGAAGGTGATGCCGGCGTAACGATTGCCGAATTCAAAGACTGATTTCAGACAAAAAGTAATTTCAGTAAGACAGATTTTATCTGATCCCATGCACAAAGCACTGCCGAAGCAATACCATTTCGTCTGATTTACAAACAGAATAACAACTAACAGGAGGTAATTTTATGGCAGCAAAACAAAAAATACTGATCGTCGATGACGATAATAATATTGCAGAACTGATCTCTCTTTATCTTACGAAAGAGTGTTTTGATACAAAAATTGTAAATGACGGTGAAGAAGCCTTAAAAGCATTCGAACAGTACAATCCGAACCTGATCCTTCTTGATCTGATGCTTCCGGGCATCGACGGCTATCAGGTATGCCGCGAAGTCCGTGCAAAAGCAAACGTGCCGATCATCATGCTCTCTGCAAAAGGCGAGATTTTTGATAAAGTACTCGGTCTTGAACTTGGAGCAGATGATTATATCATGAAGCCGTTCGATTCCAAAGAACTTGTTGCCCGCGTCAAAGCCGTTTTGCGCCGTTACCAGCCGGTCAAAATTGAAGAACCTGCTCCTGAATTAAAATGCGTAAAATACCCGGATCTGATCGTCAACTTATCCAACTACTCTGTTATTTATAAGGACAATCCGATCGACATGCCGCCAAAGGAATTAGAGCTTTTATATTTCCTTGCATCCTCGCCAAATCAGGTATTTACCAGAGAACAGCTTCTCGACCATATCTGGGGCTATGAATACATCGGCGACACCCGCACCGTGGATGTCCATGTAAAACGCCTCCGTGAGAAAATAAAGGACAATGACAGCTGGAGTCTCTCGACTGTCTGGGGAATCGGTTATAAGTTCGAGGTTAAAAATATATGAAACGAACACTCTACCCGAAGCTGCTCGGCGGCTATCTGATCTATGGACTGATCTGTTTTATTATTATTTCAACCTTTGGTTACCATATTACTTTTAACTTCTTAGAGCGCCGGGATGCCTCGACGCTCTATCGGGAGTCTGCGCTGATTTCCTCTAACTATGCGGAAAACTATTTTAAGCGTTCCACAACCTTAGAGGAAATGAAAACACAGCTCTCCACCCTAAGCACTTACCTTTCCAGCGAAATCTGGATCATCGATAAGCAGGGACAGATCCTTTTAAACACAGCTTCTGCTACTTCTCCAGTGGAAAATGCAGAGCCGGAAGTAATTCCTGATTTTGACGTGACTGATTTTGGAAATAAATATTACCGCACCGGAAACTTTTACGGTCATTTTGACTCAGAAACATTAAGTGTGTTTTCACCGATCACTGTAAATTACAAAGTACGCGGCTATGTGATCATACATAAACCGGTCAGCTCCATCGTCAATTTATCCAACCTGCTGACCAATCTTTCCTATCAGACGTTTGCACTTTTATTTCTGGCAGCATTTGTTGTTTTAGCACTCTTTACCTGGATCGTCTATATCCCGATCCGCAAAATTGCCAAAGGCGCCAATGAATATGCCGCCGGAAATTTTGAGGCAAAGATCGATGTCCACTCCAATGATGAGATCGGTTATCTTGCTGCCTCGCTCAACTATATGGCAAATGAATTAAACACGCTTGAGGAGGATCAGCGAAAATTTGTCTCCAATGTCTCACATGACTTCCGCTCTCCGCTGACCTCGATCAAAGGCTACGTAGAAGCAATGCTTGACGGAACAATCCCGGTTGAAATGCAGGATAAATATTTAAACATCATCCTTTTTGAGACAGAACGTTTGAACAAACTGACAAAAAGCCTTCTGGAATTAAACAAATTCGGCTCACACGGTGTTATGTTAGACATCACCAGTTTTGATATCAATCACACAATCCGCATGACCGTACAGACCTTTGAGGGAACCTGTATGGAAAAACATATCCGTTTTAACCTGATCTTAAGCGGTGAGACACTGTTTGTCTCTGCTGATTTCAGCAAAATTCAGCAGGTGCTTTATAACCTGATCGACAATGCACTCAAATTCAGCCATGCAAATTCATCGATCACGATCGAGACGACCGAAAAAAATGAAAAGGTCTTTGTATCAGTCAAAGACACCGGAATTGGTATTCCAAAAGACAGTATCAAGAAAATCTGGGAGCGTTTCTATAAAACCGATCTTTCCCGTGGGAAAGACAAGAAAGGAACCGGTCTTGGTCTTTCCATTGTCAAAGAAATCATCCAGGCTCACGGAGAAAACATCAACTGTATCAGTACCGAGGGTGTTGGTACGGAATTTATCTTTACACTGCCGTTAGCGAAAGAACAGGAGGAGCATGCCTGATGGCATGCTCTTTTACATAACGTGATTATTAAAATTCACCTTTTCAAGGATTTACCGTCTTAGTTTTTGTATATAATCATATTTGTTTCCACTCTTAAGCATTTTCAGCCAAGATATATAATTATTTTTCCCATTCCTTATATTTCTGAATATATTTGTTATTTCCACTCCCATTCTTAATGTATAAGGTAATGATTCTGTCCCAGATACATAAATTACTTTCTCTACTGAAATATCACCTATAATTTTATCTATCTTTGGGATTGCCAAATCTATGGTAACCAACACCTTGCAATTTCTTTCCGTTATATACTACTTTATTCTCTCTGCTCCAGTTCTCGGATCAATCGGAACAAAGCATGCTCCCAAATCATTTAAGGCATACTCCGCATATATTGTTTCCGGTAAATTTGGAAGCATCAACGCAACACTATCATTATTTTTTACTCCTAATGCTGCAAATGCCGATGCTACCCGAGTAATATTAGACAATAATTTTTCATAAGATATTTTATTTCCAAAATAAATGATAGCAGTTTCCTTTAAATGTTTTTTGGCACTGTTTCTCATAAAATCAACTAATTTTACGTCACAGTATTCCATATCATAATTAATGTTTGCACCATAATATTTCATCCACGGCTTGTCTATGGATGGATAGCCCGTGTTTCCCATTTGTTTCTCATCCATTTTCTGCAGCCTCCTTTAACATTTTCATCAATCGTTATCTGACTTTCCAGGCATTTCCCCTCGAATCAACAAATCCGCTATCTTCTGCTTTCAACGCCTCCACGTTTCTTTTTCCATTTGGATGAACCGGCAGTGCCTGACGCAGTTTATATGCCACCGGAATTGCATTCTCTGAAAGCTGTTCTGATAACTTTTTATGAATCCGTGGAATTACAGTTCTGGTATCTGTAACTCCATTTTTTTTCAGTACAACATGAAGTATTGGTTTAAATTTTCCATTGATCTGTACTGCAACTGCTTTGCACTGGGAGACCGCCTCATCCTCTAAAACAATATGCTCTATATCAAACAGATAAATGCGTTTTCCATCCTCACTATAAAAACTGTCACTTGCCCGCCCTTCCACAAAAAGGTAACCATCCTCGTCCACATACCCAATATCTCCGGTACATCCCCATATACAATGGTTCTGATCTTCGTAAAAGTACTTTTTTGTTTCTACCGGATTTTTATAATATTCCTTCATTCTTGCAGGAGAATTGACTCTGATTTCTCCTCTTTGACCATATGATAGTTCCTGATTTGTCTCAGTATCAAACGCAGCAACTGTCACACCCTTTATCGGATACCCAGATGATCGTACCTTATTATGTTCAGGTGAAGTGGACGTAACTGTACTTCCAAGCTCACACATTCCATATCCTTTGATCAATGGTGCATTACACCCACTCTTTCTTAGAAAATCAGTGATTATTTTTTCTTCCTGCGGCGTTACCGCTTCGCCTCCGGTAATCGGATATTTCATCTTTTTCAGGTTTATCTTTTTCCATTTTTTTGATCGTGCAAGTGCCATCCATATACTTGTCGGATTCAGAGTCATTGTCGGTTTATATTTTCTTATGCCATCAATCACCCTTTCTTTTTCAAATTGCAGTTCTGGTATTACTGTCATTCCCATGCGAAGCGGCATTAAAATATCAAGCACATTTCCCGTAGAAAACCAGATTGGAATAACTGCATAAAACGTATCGCCTCTTTCATAATTGAAATCTTCGTTATCATAATGAGCTATTGTTGCATTGATTCCATCATTTGTTAACAAAATCCCTTTTGAAGCGCCTGTAGTTCCGGATGAATACACCATAATACATCCACGATTTTTTTCATAAGATCTCTCAGTCTCTCCATTATAGTCATTCCCATATTTTATAAACGATTTCCAGGAATAAAATCCTTTATGATCTGTTCTTTTTTTATTCCAGTTTTTTTGCCCTGCACATACAACTAATTTTGCCAGCTCTGGCATAGATTCCGTAACAGGCATAACAACTGTTTTATTTATGCCGATACGAGGTACAGCATCCACAATATAAGAAAGCATTTCATCCATAACAAACAAAATTTTCGACTTTGTGTCATTGATCCGCTGTACCATCTGCTCTGTAGTAAATAACGGATTAATAAAATTTGCGATTGCTCCTATCTTACTGCAGGCAATCATCAGATATATAGCTTCCGGTACGGCTGCAGTACAAAGAGTGACACAGTCCCCTTCCTTTATTCCATATTTCACAAGTGATTTTGCACATGCATCCACATTATTAAACAACTGCGCATATGTAATTTTATTTCCATAATACGAAATAGCTGTATCTTTCAGATATTTTGAATTATTGCTATAAATATTCTGATACAACGTACACGCTGGTTCCTTGTTTTGTATATCTGACTGCGTGTAATATTTTAGCCATGGCTTGTCTATGGATGGATAGCCAATTTTCTCCTGTATATTCATCTGTCTGCTCCTTCAAGCTGCAATATTCTTATCGTTTTCTTCCCACTCACCTTGTCATCTTCTCCAACGTTTTATAATCAATCTTCCCACTCTGTGTCAGCGGTATTTCATCCATTTCAATAATTTGTTTCGGTACAAGGTGTACCGGTAATTTTTCTTTGCAATACTGCTGCAAACCTGTCAAAAAGTTATTATTATTTTTACTTTCTGCTGTTCGCTTTACACAGGCAATAGCAGTCGCTATATTTTGTGCATCAAGCTCCACAACCACTGCACACATATCTACCTCTGGGTATTCAGTGATGGTTTCTTCTATACGTTGTGGGAACAGTTTATAAACTATTCCATCTGCATCCTGTGTGATATATATTCTTTTGATTCTTCCCACAAAATGTACAAATCCATCTTCATCCACAAATCCTAAATCACCTGTATGAACCCATAATCTATTCTCTTCATCCCTGTCACAAATCTTCTTTGTTTCTTCCTCATTATCCAGATATCCCAGCATATGACTTGGTGTGCAAAAACATAATTCACCAGTTTCGTTATATTTCAGCATTTCTCCATTATCTGGATTGATTACTTTGATATTTACCTTACAAAGCGGAATTCCAAGTGTGCCTGCTTTATACACATGATTCATAGACGTTGTTACTGTAGCTGCAAATTCGGTCATTCCATATCCCGTTAAATATTTTGCATCTGAATGGTGATTTCGCAACGTTTCATTAAGATAATTTTCTTCTTCCAAACTTAATGATTCTCCCCCTCCCGCCATCGTGATGCAATAACTCATATTCCCGCTTAAACGTTGAACCAATTTTCTGATAATGACAGGTCCAGATACACAGTGATTTGGCTTGTATTTCTTATACTCTTCTATAAATTTTTCAGGATCAACGATCATAATAGAAGTCGTTCCAAGACTCAACGGAAGATGCACATTTAAGCTCAACCCAATTGACAAAAAAGGCGGCATAAACGTAAGAAACGTTTCCCCTCTTGTAAATTTCATTCCTGATTTTTCATATTGCCATGCTACCGCATTAAGGCTGTCATTACTTAACATTACGCCCTTGGGTGTTCCGGTTGTTCCACTTGTATACACAATCACTGACAATTCGTTCTCATGGTAAGATGTCTGCTGTGCTTTCTGATGTTCTCCGGCTTTCAGAAAATCCTTCCACTTCCAAAATCCTTTTGTATTAATTTTGCTTTTTAAAGCAGAAAATTTTTGTACCGGAAAGCCCAAAGAATCTGTCGGTGAAATTGCGAGCACCCTTATTTTTTCTATATCCTCTACAACATTTCTGACTTTTTCTGCTGCCACATCCAGAAAAATAAACATTTTAGAATCTGTATTTCTTACCGTCTCTACAATCTCCTCTTCCGAAAGCGTCATATAAACCATGTTCGCAACCGCACCTATATAATTCAGCGCATATATGCAGTAAATTGTTTCCGGTGTATTCAGTGACATAATCGTAACAGCATCCCCTTTTCGGATTCCCTGTGCCCAGAACGCATCTGCTGTTTTACGGATATTTTCAAAAAGTTTTTGGTATGTAATTTTTTTAGTAAAATACCGCAGGGCTATGCCATCTAAATGTGACTTGTTGTGATCAAATATATACTCATACATCGTACATTTCGGGATTTCACCATAAAGAGCTTCCTCGCTGTAGTATTTCATCCACGGCTTGTCTATGGATGGATAGCCGGTTTTCTTTTGTGTATTCATACATTTTCCCCTCATTGTATCATTTCAAAATCTTCTTCTAACATCTCTATTCCAACACATTCATTACAATATTCTTTATATGTATAGACAGTTTCTTCTCCATAATTACACTCATCAACTTTTATAAATCGCACAATATCACTATTATCTGGACTGTTTGAAACATAAATTGTTTGCTCATATTCCCACTTATAAAATTCATCTAATAATTCCTCTTTACCATCGTCAGTTACATCCACAATAAAAGACATAACCAAATTTTTTGCTACATCTAAATCACAATTTTCATATCCTTCAAAATGACTTACAAAAAATCGCAACATTTTTTCATCATTTATTTCATATCCCTGCTTTATCAACTCAACTCGATCATCTTGTTTTGTACGAAAATGAAGCGCCAATTTATTTTCATATGCTTTTATATCTCCATTCGCAATTGCTTTGTCATAATAAAAATCTGCCTGTTCTATATTTACTGGATAATAAAGTCCATTTGCATACATATATCCCATATTATTCTGCACTAATTTATTATTATAAATTTTTTGTATGCTATAAATTTCTGCCAACTGTTGATAATTTTGTGCACCATATGCATTTTGTGCAGCTAACAACAACGACTCCTCGCTCATAGATTCATTTACAATAGCTGCATTATTATTTGTAATCGTATTAGCAACTGTATTGGTATCTCCATTAATTATGGTAGATTCGATCTTATCTATTCTTTGTGTGATATCCGTCTCGTATTGTGTTATTTTTTCATTTATTTGACTATATTGCTGTATCTGATTACCAGAAACAATGTTTACCCGCTCTATTAAATAACCGCCTAAAACTATATCCAGAATTGGAATAATCACTGTCGTAATCACTTTTAGAAGTTTATCTAAAATACTTTTCCGCTTGCTTTCTGTAGCTTCATCCATATGCACCTTTTCCCCTTTATTTACATTGCATATTTGTATTTCATAAGTCTATTGTTTCCTTAACTCCATACCATTTGTTTATTTAACTTTTGATATATTGTCTTTTTCTCCAATCCCTCTTTGTATCCATAAATCTTTCTAAACCATCCTGCTGTTATTTCACATGCTACTACTCTTCTCTCCTAATACAACTCATCTCATACTTGTAATTTAATTTGGGATATTCTTTTAATCTCTTTTCTTTTTCCCTATCCCACTCTTTCAGATCGATCTCACTACGTTTTTCCATCGGGAAATATTCCCATATATTCCAACGCAATGTTGCCATTGTGTCTCTTAACATATCCGCACTTTGCTTTTTATCCTGATCTTTCCTATAATATGCAGGCTTGTCGAAAGCAATATAAACATCATCCTTCCTATATTCCATAACAACCGGAATAAGTGGCTTTCCAGTTTCCATTGCCAATGTAATTCCTCCCCAATAGATAGGAAGCATTGGAGAAGAAGGCAGCAAATTCCATGTTCCTTCCGGGAAAATGAGTAAATTATTTTTCTTCATTAGTAACTTTTTCATTCTTTTATACGCGAATGATCTGCTATTTCTATTTTTTCTATCAACCCAGACAGTTCCATTTATTTCAAATCCAAGCCAGTCCATAAATTGAAGTGATTGTTTTCCTGCCAAAACATAGGTATGACTTTTTAAAAGATCTACCGCAACTGGCACATCCCATCTACATGAATGATTCGCCATATAAATTGCTCCGTCTCTCTCCATAGGTATTTCACTTAATATATGTAAAGTCTTTCCATGTATTTTTCTTGATATTTTCAATGAAATCGGATGCAGTATCTTATAAATTATCATTTGTCATCCATCCCAATCCTTCCTCGTTTTTTAATATCTCTAGCCATGTAGGAATGTTCTTAGTTTTTAATTCAATCTGAGTAAGCCAATATTGCCTTTTTTCTTCTGGAATATATGTATTAATAATCTGCTCTCTCAGACTATATTCCTTCCACTCTCTTCTTCTCTGTTCTATAAAATTTTTCCAATAATCATCTGAAATATCTGATCTTTTCTTCAGCCCCTCCCGTTCCCAAATCTGCCACTTTAATGTTGCTAACATATCCCGCAATTCACAATTCAATTTTTTCTTATTTATGTTTTTACCTGTTACTTCAATAGTTTTCCCCATGTTAATAACAAATCTCTTATCATATTGTTCTATAGCAATTGGGCAAATGGATGCACCTGTTTCAATTGCACTGTAGACCGCACCGTATGCAATATCATTTACAATCGAATTTTCCGAAAGATTCCATGTCCCTTCCGGAAAAATCATAATATTAGCACCACACCTGAGCAAACGAATCATTATCTCTTTTGTATTCATCTTATCTGCTTTATCTCTTTCATCCACATAAACGATTCCATTTGCTTTTAATATAATTCCATTCAAACCTCTGCTTAAATTTTTATAATCTGCAGCTATTACATAAAATTGTTCCTGTATCTGCTCATTTACAATCTCAAAATCCCATTTTCCTATATGAGTTACCACGAAAATAATTGGTTTATTATGAAAAGCAGACTTTTCATTCATTATCTCCACACTAAAACCATTTATTTTTCGTTGAATAAATAAACCGGATCTGATAATCGGTCGAAATACTTTTTTCAGTTTTAGAAATTTACATTTTTCATTTTTTATCAAAAAATTTCTTTTTCTATTTTTATATTTCTGTAATTTCTTTTCCCATTTATTGTTTTTCATTTGTATTTATATTTATCCCCATTTACTACTATATATCGTACTAATTATACGATAATGCGTTTAAAATTTCAATATTTATACTACGCATTAATACATGTTTTATACGCATTTCAAAATTATTTTACTACGATATTGCACACTATAATAAACGATATAACGAAGTATTAAGGAGGCAGAAAATGAACGTATTAGATCGAATTGTAGAATTTAGAACTGCAAAAGGATGGTCTGAATACCAACTTGCAGAAGAGTCCGGAATGACTCAATCTACAATTTCATCCTGGTATCGCAGACATATGACACCTTCTATCCCCTCTCTGGAGCGAATTTGCGATGCATTTGGTATCTCTTTATCCCAGTTTTTTATGGAGAGTGGTGCCCAGCCCGTATTTCTTACTGATAAACAAGTTGAATTGATCAATGCCACAAATAAACTTTCACCGGAACAGTTAGATTCCCTGATTACTTTTTTAGAAACATTAAATAATAAAAATGTTTGATTCTTTAACAAAAGAAAGCCAGTTCAAACTGCTTTTCATCTGCAGTTTAAACTGGCTTTCCTGTACATAATCGGTATTTCTCACTTTTTCAATTTTGTTACTTTCCTATTTCTTTTTCTTCCCTTTTACCTCCGGCAGCTCCTCATACATCGCAACGAACAATCCCTGCAAAAACTCTTTATCATCCACCTCGTCTACCAGCAGCATTCTTTTGCTCCCTCATACGGCAGTTCGTAGGAGGCTTCCCACAGATAGGAAAGTGCCGCTTTTACCGGCTTTACCAACAGCCTGTCATCATAGATACCACCAACGATTTTACCGCAGTAATAAATAATAAATTCGCCCATCATAGCCCGGTATGAGATTTCTTCCAACTCCGCTAACTGTCCTAAAATAAATTGTAAATATTCCTTACTTGATGCCATATCCTACTGCTCCTTCCAAAATCCACCCTTATGGAAGTTTTCATTTCCTAACGGTGTTGCCGTCAGTCGGAACATCACACATCCGTCCGGACACACGATATCTTTCACATATCTGCTGCTTCCGCCAAGATTCTCAAGATCTCCGCCACTTCTAACCGCCTCCATGAGTGGATAAAGCATCATCATTGTTTTTGAGCAGATTCCCTGACCATCTTTATTGACCGGACATCCATAGGTGCAGGTATATTGATCCCCAACCTCTTCCCCATTTCTGCAATAATGTTCTGTGTGATCTCCTCGTAAAAACCCTGTAACTTCTATTTCAAATTCATATTCTTCATTGTACCATTTTTTCATAGCTGGTCTCCTCTAAGTAATTTATTGCAACTGGGCAGCGAAAATCTCAAATTGGTATGCAGGCACATTTCTTATCCAACCCGCTTTTTATGTGCTTTGATTTTCTTCATCGCCCAATCATAATGACTGCTTGTATTACTGATAAAATAATTTCCAATACAGCTTCCCCCCACCCATGGATAATAAGTCCTGGTAAAAAGTTCTTCCTGTGAAAACGTATCTAATGCCTCCATCACTCTTTTGTGTGAATCCTTAAACCGTTCGAGTGCCTCTTCTTCGGAAATATTCTGACAGCGCCGAAAGAATACCATATTCATATCACCATACGTTTTCCAGTTATATCCTTCCAGCAGGAATGGCTTATTGCTGCCGTTTTCACGGTTTTTGACCCATTCTAAAAGCAGCAGATGCCACTCATTCAGATGCATCAGTACGTCTCTTAAATTTCTATCACGTCTCCAGTGTGCTTCCTTTTTCTTTTCATCATCCAGAAAATCATACGGTGCACTTTTCTCCGCTTCTGTTCTCCGTTCAATCATAGAAAGCAGTTTCTCATAATTTGTGTTTGCAGCCTCTATTAACTCCTGTTTATTTTTCGGTCTTGCCATTTTCAATCCCTCCATTTTAGCACGGCAGCTATATATCATGTTTAGCATAACATCTTTCAACACATATGAACAGACTTCGACCAGAAACTTCGTATGAAACAAATTTTCTTATTTTCATACAACGGCACAAAACAGCCTCGGCTTAGTGCAATTTTCCACTCAAAAGACTGAAAACCACCTTTTGATATCCAAACCTATCTACAACATACAAAAAAGCCAGCCCAGTCTGCATCATCTGCAGCCTGGACTGGCTTTTTTCACGTTCTCATATTTTGGATAGTGATTATACTAACTCAAGTAATACCTCTAAAGCGCCATCACCTTTACGCTGACCGATCTTTACGATTCTTGTGTAACCACCGTTACGGTCTGCATATTTCGGAGCGATCTCATCGAATAATTTAGCAACAAGATCAACTTCTTTGGTGTTTTTCTTTCTTCCGGCAGCTTCAGTCGGAACTTCTTTTACGGTGTAAAGAACTTTTAACATCTCTCTACGAGCATGAAGACGGGATGGCTTATCTTTCTTGATAGTCTTCTCAACTTCATCGTATACAGTAACTTTCTTACCGTCTACAACTTCTTTTACTCTCTTACCGTCTTTATCTTTGCGGGCAACTTTTGCTTTTACAGTAACTTCTTCGTAGTTGTCTTTCTCTTTTACTGCTAAAGCAATGATTCCCTCAGCGATTTTACGAACCTCTTTTGCTTTTGCTTCTGTGGTAACGATCTTACCATTGTTTAATAATGCTGTTACCTGACCTCTTAATAAAGCTTTTCTCTGGCTAGAGGTTCTGCTTAATTTACGATACTTTGCCATTTTTAATATCCTCCATTTTGTGGAACATCCGGCCACGCGCTTTGGACTTACTTACCGGACGCCATATTCTTGTTTCGGAGTGGTTCTGTGATACCGCACAGTGCCATTCCAAGTGCCACTCATGATCCGTGTGTCAGAATCTCGTCTGCCTCATCCCTCTGACTGTCTCTGACGCATTTCCTCGTCAGGCATATCAGAGCAACAAATGCATACACTCTGCACACCAGACATACTCCATGCCATATGGACTTACTGTTTCTGCCTGTATTGGTGAAAAAGGTATCTTCTGAACATTAGCAGTTCAGAAGAAAGCGCGTGACAATCACAAGGAACTTATGGAACATTAGCAGTTCCATAAGTAGCGCACCCTGTGAAAGGTATCTTCTGAACATTAGCAGTTCAGAAGAAAGCGCTCGGCTTACGCCTCGCTTTATTCTTCACCCTGGTTTAACTGAAGTCCTAACTCTTTTAATTTAGCAAGAACTTCCTCTAATGATTTACGTCCTAAGTTACGAACCTTCATCATATCTTCCGGTGTTCTGTTTGTCAGTTCTTCGACTGTGTTAATGCCGGCTCTCTTCAAACAGTTATAAGAACGAACGGAAAGCTCAAGTTCATCGATATTCATCTCAAGAACTTTCTCTTTTGCATTGTCCTCTTTCTCGATCATGACATCAGCCTGCTGAGCAGCTTCGGAAAGATCGATGAAAAGACTTAAATGCTCGCTTAAAACCTTAGCAGCTAAGCTGACAGCCTCATCTGGCTCTAAGGTACCGTTTGTATAAACGTCCAAAGTAAGCTTATCATAGTCTGTAATCTGACCAACACGGGTATTTTCAATCAAAAGATTTACTCTTTCTACCGGTGTATAGATAGAGTCGATGGCAATAACGCCGATCGGAATATCCTCTGTCTTATTCTTGTCTGCACTTACATAGCCTCTGCCGTTTGTAATGGTAAGCTCCATGTAAAGCTTGCAGTCAGGTCCGCCATTTAAATTGGCAATTACCAGATCCGGATTTAAAATCTGAATATCAGAATCAACCTGGATATCTGCTGCTGTGACTACACCTTCGCCCTCGAATTCAATGTAAGCAACTTTAGGTTCATTTGTAGAGCTGTTATTTCTGATGGCAAGATTTTTGATATTCATAATAATCTCAGTTACATCTTCCTTAACACCAGGAATGGAACTGAATTCATGTAAAACACCGTCGATCTTAACCTGGCTTACAGCAGCACCCGGTAAAGAAGAAAGCATGATTCTTCTTAAAGAATTACCAAGTGTCGTACCATAGCCTCTTTCCAAAGGTTCTACAACAAACTTTCCGTACTTCTTGTCTTCTGAAATTTCTGCGATTTCAATTTTTGGTTTTTGAAAATCGAACACTACAAAGTCCCTCCTTCTCGGGTAATTTGCTTAACTATTACTTAGAATATAACTCGACGATAAGCATCTCATCAACAGGAACGTCGATCTGCTCTCTGGAAGGTAATTCTTTTACAGTTCCCTGTAATTTCTCAGCGTCAACATCTAACCACTCCGGAACTAATCTTCCGCCGGTAACTTCAACGATGTCTTTCATTCTCTGAAGACCTTTGTTTTTCTCTTTGATCTCGATAACATCGCCAGCTTTTACTAAGTAAGAAGGAATGTTAACCTGTTTACCATTTACTAAGATAAATTTGTGGTCAACGATCTGTCTTGCTTCTTTTCTTGTTCTTGCGAATCCCATACGGAATACAACGTTATCTAATCTGGACTCTAACATGGTCATTAAGTTTGTACCAGTCATGCCCTTCATCTGATCAGCTTTCACATAGTAGTTGTGGAAAGGTTTTTCCAGAACACCATAGATGAATTTTGCTTTCTGTTTTTCTCTTAACTGAAGTCCGTACTCGGAAACTTTCTTATTTGCTCTCTTTAACTCTCTGTTGGATTTTTTATCATATCCAAGGTAACTTGGCTCTAAACCAAGTGATCTACATCTTTTCAGAACAGGAACTTTATTTACTGCCATCTTCGTCTTTCCCTCCTAATTAAACTCTTCTGCGTTTTGGTGGACGACATCCATTGTGAGGTACTGGAGTTACGTCTTTGATGCTGGTAACCTCAAGACCACATGCAGAAAGTGCACGGATCGCTGCTTCTCTTCCTGAACCCGGTCCTTTAACCATAACATCTACAGTCTTTAATCCGTGGATTAAAGCAGCCTTTGTAGCTGTCTCAGCTGCCATCTGTGCAGCATACGGAGTAGATTTCTTTGAACCTCTAAATCCAAGACCACCGGCACTTGCCCATGATAAAGCATTACCTTCAGCATCTGTGATAGTTACGATTGTATTGTTAAAAGATGACTGAATATGTGCCTGTCCGCGTTCAACGTTTTTCTTTACACGCTTTTTTGTCACTTTTTTTGTAACTTTAGCCATATCTAAACTAACCTACTTTCTCTAAAATATAAAATATCGACTGATACGAATTACTTCTGTTGCCAGAATTATTTTTTCTTGTTAGCAACGGTACGCTTTGGACCTTTACGGGTTCTTGCGTTTGTCTTTGTCTTCTGTCCACGAACCGGAAGACCTTTTCTGTGACGGATTCCACGATAGCATCCGATCTCCTGAAGTCTCTTGATATTGAAAGCGATCTCTCTTCTTAAATCACCTTCTACTAACTGAGTCTCATCGATTACTGCGCTGATTCTCTTTACTTCATCGTCTGTTAAATCTCTGACACGAGTATCAGGATTTACGTTTGCTGCTGCAAGGATACGGCTAGAGCTTGTTCTACCAATTCCGTAGATGTATGTCAAACCGATCTCGATGCGTTTTTCTCTTGGTAAATCTACACCTGCAATACGAGCCATGTGCTTTTTAACCTCCATTAATTCATCCGATGCATTCTGCACCTGTTATATTGTTTCATTTTTCAAATCACCTGACGTTGTGACTTTATTTCGGAAAATCGTCTGAGACAGCTCCGTTGTCAGCGGTCTGAAATGTGTGTCCCCTCCGTCTTTCTTCTTATTTGGATATGTCCCTTTATGTCCTCGGTATGTAGACATAAAAAAGCAGCTATCCCGGCTGTCTGATTATGATAACAGTGTGAACAACCCTACCAGGCGTTCCACTGCAGCCGCACATAATTTGGCGGGTTCCTGCTCATTAAAATGCGCATATTACCCCATTGGCACAAATATGACAAGAACTAAATCAACCCTGTCTCTGTTTGTGTTTCGGATTCTCACAGATAATTCTGATGCTTCCTTTTCTCTTGATGACTTTGCATTTTTCGCAAATAGGTTTAACTGATGATCTTACCTTCACAGCAAATCCTCCTTTCTTAACAAGGCTCTTTTTTGTGTTGTTGCACTGAAATATGCACGCACAAAAAGGCACTATCCAAAAGTGTCCGTCTAACATTATAGCACGGACACTGTTTAGAAGTCAACTATTATTTTGTATAAGATCTGTAATAAAATCTTATTTGTCTCTCCAGATGATTCTTCCCTTAGTCAGGTCATATGGAGACATCTCGATGGTAACTTTATCACCCGGTAAAATACGAATAAAGTTCATGCGAAGTTTTCCGCTGATGGTTGCTAAAATCTGATGTCCATTCTCTAACTCCACTTTAAAAAATGCGTTCGGGAGTTTCTCAACAACGGTTCCTTCTACTTCAATTACGTCTGCTTTTGACATTGAATAAATCCTCCTATTTTATGATTCCTGTCTGCCTTCATTTATACGGCAGTACTGTTTGATTGCTCTTTTTACTGTAAGATCTGATAAATTTTCATCCAGAATCTCCGTAACTTCTATCGGTAAATTTTTGATAATCTGAATATGCTTTGCATTTTTTTTCTTTGGCATATCCAGGGTACGGGTCGTTCCGTTTACCAGATATACAGATTTTTCATCTTTTTCTTTTATAAGATAAATCTGATTTCTGTCGTGTCCCGACTTGGATTTTGCAAATTCCATTTCTGAAATATCCTCCGGTTCTTTTCTCTATGCTTTACAGAATTGGATCATTACTCCAGATTCCTTCGGCGATTTCAGAATCCGTAAGTGATAATATTTCCGGTTTTCCCTCCCGGATCAGTATGGTATTTTCATAATGAGCCGAAAGATCCATATCCTCTGTCACTACGGTCCAGTCATCATCCATCCATACGACTCTCTCTGTTCCCAGATTTATCATGGGTTCCACCGCTAATGTCATTCCTGCTTTCAGCTTAATGCCCCTGCGGAATTTGCGGTAATTCGGGATCTCCGGGTCCTCATGCATATGTGTACCGATTCCATGTCCACATAAATCACGTACCACACCATAACCAAAACTCTCGGCATAATCACCGATCGCACCTGAAATATCATGCAGATGATTTCCTGCCACTGCATATTTCATTCCTTCAAAAAAGCTCTGTCTGGTACGTTCGATCAGAAGTCTTGCATCCTCAGTGATCTCGCCAACACCATGTGTCCTTGCGGCATCTGACTGATACCCTTTATAGATCACACCGGTATCAAGACTTACAATATCTCCCTCTTCAATGATTCTGTCTTTGCGCGGAATCCCGTGTACAACTTCTTCATTGATGGAGACACAGACGGATGCCGGATATCCCTGATAATTCTTAAAAGATGGTTCGCATCCAAAACTCCGAATCATTTCCTCCCCGATCCTGTCAATATCAAATGTCGACATTCCGGGTTTTAATTCTTTTTTTAATCCCTCATGCACCTTTGCAAGAATCTTTCCTGCCTGGCGCATCAGTTCTATTTCCTGGGAAGATTTTATTGTTACAGCCATTACTCCGGTTCCTCTACTCGCCTAAAATCGCAACGATATCTGCAAATACCTTTTCCATCGGCTGCGTACCGTCAACTGTTTTTAAGATACTCTGTTTCTTGTAATAATCGATCAATGGCTGGGTCTGCTCATGATATACTGTAAGTCTTTTCTGAACAGTCTCCGGTTTATCATCATCTCTTAAGACAACCGGCTGTCCGCATCTGTCACAGATTCCCTCTACCTTTGTTGGAATGGAAACAATGTGGTATGTAGCACCACAGTTTAAGCATGCGCGTCTTCCGCTCATACGATTTACGATGTTTTCATCCGGTACATCCACATCGATTGCATAATCCATTTTTTCATTGATCTTCTCAAGTGCAGCTGTAAGTGCTTCTGCCTGCGGAATAGTTCTTGGAAAACCATCAAGTATAAATCCATTCTCACAGTCATCCTGTCCGATTCTGTCCATAACAAGATCGCAGGTTAACTCATCCGGCACTAATAAACCCTGATCCATATACTGTTTTGCTTTCTTTCCAAGCTCGGTTCCATTCTTGATGTTTGCACGGAAAATATCACCGGTTGAGATATGCGGGATACGATATTTATCTGCAATCTGCTTCGCCTGTGTTCCTTTTCCTGCTCCCGGAGCTCCTAACATGATAATCTTCATAAAATTCTTCCTTCCTGCGTTGCTTTTTACGCATCTCAAGATTTGTGCGTAAGCACTAATCTTGCGTGTGAAAAATCTTATTTTTCACACTAATACCTCCATTGTCCAAAATACCTTCATCATACAAATATTGCTTATATAGGAAAGTAACGCTGAACTTTAAAAGCCCAGCGTTGCTCCTTTGCAAATCTGACTTACGCCGTCAGATTAATCATTTAAAAATCCTTTATAGTAACGAACACGCATCTGTGATTCGATCTGTTTTAATGTCTCAATGACAACACCTACAATAATTATGATAGATGTTCCACCAAATGATACATCGGCACCGAATACTCCGTTGAAGAAGATCGGAACGAATGCGATAAATGCAAGTGCTACTGCTCCTATAAATACAATGTAATTTAACATCCGGTTCAGATAATCACTGGTTGGTTTACCAGGTCTGATACCCGGAATAAACCCGCCGGCTTTCTTCATATTATTAGCAATCTCTAAGGGATTGAATGTAATTGAAGTATAGAAGTAAGCGAAAGCAATGATAAGTACGATGTATACCACCAATCCGATGGAATAAACCGGCTCATTCGGATTGCACCAGTTTGACTGGGACATTCCTTTTAAAATCTTACTTCCGATACCGGTTCCGTTTCCTTTTCCAAGAAGACTTGCAATGATAACCGGTGTCTGCAACAAAGACTGTGCAAAGATAACCGGGATAACACCGCCGGTATTAACCTTTAACGGGATATATGTTGACTGACCGCCAACCTGTTTTCTTCCCTGAATCTTTTTGGAATACTGAACCGGGATTCTTCTCTCGCCGCCCTGTAAGAATACGACAAATACGACCATTGCAACAATGATTGCAATAATGATTACTGCCGCAAGAATTCCCTTAGGTATGGATTTTCCTGTGATGAACTGCTGATACAGTGTACCCATATCATTTGGAATACGGGAGATGATGTTAATGGTAAGTACGATAGAAATACCATTTCCAACACCTTTTTCTGTAATACGCTCACCAATCCACATTAATACTGCTGATCCTGCAGTTAATGTGAAAATAATCATAATAATTGTAAGAATACCATCACTCTGTAACATCTGACCTCTCTTAAAGCTGATTGCCATTGCGATCGCTTCAATTAAAGCAAGAGCTACTGTAAGATATCTGGTAATCTCTGCAATCTTTTTACGTCCTTCTTCTCCGTCGCGCTGCATCTCTTCCAGTTTTGGAATTGCGATAGTGAGAAGCTGCATAATAATGGATGAAGTAATATACGGTGTAATGTTCAATGCAAAGATTGACATGTTATAGAATGATCCACCGGTAATTGCATCAAAAAATCCCATTCCATCTGCGGTCTGACTTGCAAACCAGTTTGAAAACAGTTCATTGTTAACACCAGGAATCGGAAGCTGGCTTCCGATCCTGATTACAACTAACATGAGAAATGTAAAAATAATTCTGTTTCGAATATCTTTAATCTTGAATGCATTACGGAGTGTTTCCAGCATTAGATCACCTCTGCTTTTCCACCAAGAGCCTCAATTTTTTCTTTTGCAGCTGCGCTGAATGCATTTGCCTGAACGGTGAGTTTCTTAGTAAGTTCGCCATTACCCAGAATCTTAACTCCATCTCTAGGATTTTTAACGATACCAGCCTCGATTAATGTCTCTACTGAAACAACGGAATCGTTCTCAAATGCCTCAAGAGCGGAAAGGTTGATTCCGATGATTGTCTTAGAGTTTCTGCATTTGAAACCTCTCTTTGGCAATCTTCTGTATAACGGCATCTGACCACCTTCAAAACCTGGTCTCGGAGCTCCGGAACGAGCTTTCTGTCCCTTGTGTCCCTTACCAGCAGTCTTACCGTTTCCTGAACCGTGTCCACGTCCTCTTCTGAAATTATCGCTATGTGCAGAACCTGCTGCTGCCTGTAAATTGGATAAGTCCATTACTGACACCTCCTTATCTTATTATTAGATCTCTTCTACCTTTACATAAGGTGCTACTTTACGAAGTGCACCTGCTGTTGCTGCGTTATCTGGCAGCTCAACAGTTTTATATAACTTATTCAGTCCAAGTGCTTCGATTGTTTTTTTGTTCTTCGGAACAGCACCGATTGTAGATTTTACAAGTGTTACTTTTAATTTCTTATCTGCCATCTTAAAACTCCTCCTTAACCTACAATCTCTTCAACTGATTTTCCACGAAGTTTTGCAACTTCTTCCGGGGATTTTAACTGACTTAAAGCATTGATTGTTGCAAGAACAACATTCTGCTTGTTGTTAGATCCCAGAGATTTTGTACGGATATTTTTAATACCAGCCAGCTCACATACGTTACGAGCAGGACCACCGGCGATGATACCAGTACCTTCTGGAGATTTCTTTAATAATACAGATGCACCTGTATGTTTTCCGGTAACATCATGTGTAACACTGCCAACCTCATCTAATTTTACAGTGATGAGTTTCTTCATAGCATCTTCTTTTCCTTTACGGATTGCTTCCGGAATCTCGGATGCTTTTCCTAAGCCAGCACCAACATGGCCATTGCCGTCGCCGACAACAACTAAAGCTGTAAAACGGAAGTTACGTCCACCTTTAACAACTTTTGTTACACGTTTAATTGATACCACTTTTTCGTTTAATTCTAATTGACTAGCATCAATGATTTCACGTTTCATGTTTTGCGTTTCCTCCTATTAAAAGTCTAAACCAGCTTCTCTTGCTGCTTCGGCTAATGCCTTTACTTTACCTGCATATATAAAGCCGCCTCTATCAAAGACAACCGTTGAAATACCCTTGTCTAAAGCTTTCTTTGCAATAACAGTACCAAGCTTAGCTGCTGCTTCGACGTTATTGGTCTTCTCTAACTCTGCTTTTACATCCTTATCAAGTGTAGATGCAGAAACAAGTGTATTTCCAACTGTATCGTCAATAATCTGAGCGTACATATGATTATTACTTCTGAAAACAGCCAGACGTGGTCTCATCGCTGTACCTGCAAGATGATGACGCATTCTTCTATGTTTGTTTTCGCGAACTGCTGTTCTTGATTTCTTACTAACCATTTTTCGTCACTCCTTTAATTATTTCTTACCAGTCTTACCAACTTTACGTCTAATAACTTCATCAGCATATTTGATACCTTTTCCTTTGTAAGGCTCAGGTCTTCTCTTATCTCTGATTTCAGCTGCGTATTGGCCAACTTTTTCTTTATCGATACCAGATACAATGATTTTATTTCCATCAACTTTGGACTCAAGTCCTTCCGGATCTTCCATCTCAACCGGATGAGAATATCCTAAGTTCAGTGTGAGCACTTTACCAGCTTTAGAAGCTCTGTAACCAACACCGTTAACCTCGAGTTCCTTGGTATATCCATTGGTAACACCAACAACCATGTTGTTGATCAGTGTTCTTGTTAATCCGTGTAAGGATTTCATTTTCTTCAAATCGTTAGGTCTTGTAACGATGATCTCGTCACCCTCTAATTTGATGTCCATCTCAGATGGAAGGGTTCTTTCCAGAGTTCCCTTAGGACCTTTTACAGTCACATGATTATTTTCTGCAATATCCACTGTAACACCAGCCGGAACTGCGATTGGCATTCTTCCTATACGTGACATGCCCGTACCTCCTAAATTTTTTTGTGACAACAGATCGCATGACCTGCCATCGTGAATGTATAATTGCGGCTTACGCCGTAGTTACCTGATTCTTTAAGAACCTTCTCTCCCAGGTTGCAATAACCCGGAAGAAATGAAAGTTTTAAATAACATTGTATGAAAGGCTTAAAATATACCGAAAGAACCGAAGGTTCTTTCAATTTTGTCCGTCCAATGGCGGGCAAAATTTACCATACGAATGCTAATACTTCGCCACCAACCTGAAGCTTTCTAGCCTCTTTATCAGTTACGATACCCTGGTTGGTAGAAAGGATTGCGATACCTAAACCGCCAAGTACTCTAGGAAGCTCATCCTTGCCTGCGTATACACGAAGACCTGGTTTAGAGATTCTCTTAAGTCCTGTGATGATCTTTTCATTCTTATCTGCACCATATTTTAATGTGATGCGGATTGTTTTGAAGTTACCATCTTCAACGATATCATATTTTTCGATATATCCTTCATCTACAAGAATATCTGCGATTGCGATTTTCATTTTAGATGCCGGAACATCAACTGTATCATGTTTAGCAGTGTTTGCGTTACGGATTCTTGTAAGCATATCTGCGATTGGATCACTTGTTGTCATGATGTATATTTCCTCCTTTATTAAGTTACTGTGCCGTACATGCCGGACACAGCCGTCTGATTACCAGCTTGCTTTCTTAACGCCTGGTATCTGGCCTTTGTATGCTAATTCACGGAAACATACTCTGCAGATTCCGTATTTTCTTAAAACAGAATGTGGACGTCCACAAATTTTGCAACGTGTGTAAGCTCTGGTAGAGAACTTTGGTTTACGCTGCTGTTTTACTTTCATAGATGTTTTAGCCATTAAAATTCCCTCCTATTATTTGGCGAACGGCATATTGAACAATGTCAATAACTCACGAGCTTCTTCGTCTGTTTTTGCAGTGGTAACGAAAATGATATCCATACCACGAACTTTATCAACTTTATCATACTCGATTTCCGGGAAGATTAACTGCTCTTTGATACCAAGGGCATAGTTTCCACGACCGTCAAATGCATTCGGGTTAACACCTCTGAAGTCACGTACACGTGGTAATGCAAGGTTAATTAAACGATCCATAAACTCGTACATTTTCTCGCCACGCAGTGTTGTTTTACATCCGATTGCCATTCCTTCTCTGATCTTGAAGTTTGCAATTGCGTTTTTAGCTTTTGTAGGAACTGCTTTCTGACCTGTGATAGTCTCCATGTCTTTGATTGCAGCCTCTAATAATTTTGCGTTCTCTTTTGCTTCGCCAACGCCCATGTTTACAACGATCTTATCGAGCTTCGGCACTTCCATGATATTTTTATATCCAAATTTTTTGATCATAGCATCTACGATCTCATTCTGGTACTGTTCTTTAAGTCTGCTCAACTGTTTTGCCTCCTCTCTTCAATTAATCGATCACTTCGCCTGTTTTCTTTGCGAAACGTACTTTTTTATCTCCATCCATCTTGAAACCTACGCGGGTAGCTGTTCCTTTGTGAAGATACATAACGTTTGAAATGTCAACAGGTCCCTCCTGATGGATGATACCACCCTGCTGATTAGCCATGCTTGGTTTTGCATGTTTTGTCACCATGTTGATACCCTCTACCAGAACGGTATTGTTCTTTGTATTTACAGCAATAACTTTGCCTTCTTTGTCTTTATCTTTACCAGCGATCACTTTGACCATATCGCCTTTTTTAATTTTCATGGTTGCCATATCCTGGTCCTCCTACAATACTTCCGGAGCTAAGGAAACAATTTTCATGAACTGTTTCTCACGAAGCTCTCTTGCTACTGGTCCAAAAATACGTGTTCCTCTTGGAGTTTTGTCATCTTTAATAATAACTGCTGCGTTTTCATCAAATTTGATATAAGAACCGTCTTTACGACGTGCACCTTTTACTGAACGAACAACTACAGCTTTTACGACATCACCTTTTTTAACAACACCGCCTGGTGTTGCCTCTTTGACCGTAGCAACTACTACATCACCAATATTCGCATATCTTCTAGTAGATCCACCCATAACACGAATAACGAGTAACTCTCTTGCTCCTGTGTTATCGGCTACCTTAAGTCTACTTTCCTGTTGTACCATGCTTGTAGCCTCCTTTAATTATTTTGCTCTTTCCATGATTTCTACAAGTCTCCATCTCTTATCTTTCGATAATGGTCTTGTCTCCATAACTTTTACTTTATCACCGATCTTACATTCGTTATTCTCGTCATGAGCTTTTAATTTGTATGTTTTCTTAACGATCTTGTTGTAAAGAGGATGTCTTACGTTATCCTGGATTGCAACAGTGATTGTTTTATCCATCTTGTCGCTTACAACAATACCAACACGTGTTTTTCTAAGATTTCTTTCTTCCACGACCGATTAATCTCCTTTCTGGAATCCTACTGCGCAACTTTTTCTTTCTCAGTAATGATTGTCTGAATTCTTGCAATATTCTTTCTTACTTCTTTGATTCTGCTTGTGTTGTCCAGCTGATTCGTTGCGTTCTGGAATCTCAAATTGAAAAGTTCTTTTTTAGCTTCTACTAACTGCGCATTTAAGTCTGTTACAGACTGGCCTTTTAATTCTTCTAAATATTTACTAGTTTTCATTTGATACACCGCCTTCTAAATCTGCACGTGAAACTACTTTACATTTGCAAGGTAATTTGTGTGTAGCAAGACGTAACGCTTCTTTCGCAACGTCTTCCGGAACACCGGAGATTTCAAATAATACACGACCTGGTTTCACAACGGCTACCCAGTACTCTGGAGCACCCTTTCCTTTACCCATACGAACACCCATAGGTTTATGAGTAATTGGTTTCTCTGGGAAAATTTTGATCCAAACTTTACCACCACGTTTGATATATCTTGTCATCGCAACACGGGCTGCCTCGATCTGGTTTGCTTTGATCCAGCATGGCTCAGTTGAAATAATACCATACTCACCATAAGTGATCGTATTACCTCTTGTAGCCTTTCCGCTCATAGAGCCACGGAACTGTTTACGATGTTTTACTCTTTTTGGCATTAACATTACTGTACTCCTCCTTCCTTATTAGCTCTTGTAGGAAGTACCTCGCCTTTGTAGATCCAAACCTTAACACCAACTTTACCGTAGGTTGTATCTGCTTCAGCGAATCCATAATCAATATCAGCTCTTAATGTCTGAAGCGGAATAGTTCCCTCAGAGTAGAACTCTGTACGAGCCATATCAGCACCGCCAAGACGTCCGGAACAGGATGTTTTGATTCCCTTTGCTCCTGATTTCATGGTTCTTCCCATGCAGGATTTCATTGCTCTACGGAAAGAAACACGGTTTTCTAACTGTAATGCAATGTTCTCAGCTACTAACTGAGCATCACGATCCGGTCTTTTAACTTCTTTGATATCAACAACTAATTTCTTATCTGTGAATTTCTGAACTTCGCCTTTGATCTTCTCGATCTCAGCTCCGCCTTTTCCGATTACTACACCCGGTTTAGCTGTGTAGATGATAACTTTCACACGGTCAGATGCTCTCTCGATCTCGATCTTAGAAACACCTGCTGCATATAATTTCTTTTTCAGATATGTTCTGATATTGTAATCTTCTACTAAGAAATCTGCAAAATCTGCTTCCGCATACCATTTAGAGTCCCAGTCTTTGATAACGCCGACTCTTAAGCCATGTGGATTAACTTTCTGTCCCATATTTGACCTCCTTATTTCTCGTCAAGCACGATTGTGATGTGGCTCATTCTCTTTTCGATTCTGTAAGCTCTACCCTGTGCTCTCGGTCTGATTCTCTTCATTGTCGGTCCTTTATTTGCGTAGCACTCTGCAACATAAAGGTTTTCTGCTTTCATTCCATTGTTGTTTTCAGCGTTTGCGATTGCTGACTCTAATAATTTCTTTACTAAGCTTGAAGCATATCTCGGATTGTATGTTACGATAGCTAATGCTGTCTGAACATCCTTTCCACGGATTGCATCTAATACGAAACAAGCTTTCTGAACAGACACTCTTGCGTAAGATAACTTAGCGGAAGGTCTGGTATCTTTTACTTCATTTCTTTCTCTTTTAATCTGACTTCTATGTCCCTTAGCCATGGATGAAACCTCCTTTCAAATATCTTATCTAACGCCTGATTTCTTTTCGTCTTTTCCATGTCCTCTGTAAGTTCTTGTTGCAACGAACTCACCAAGTTTATGTCCAACCATATCTTCTGTTACATATACAGGTACATGTTTTCTTCCGTCATGAACAGCGATGGTATGACCAACGAACTGAGGGAAGATTGTAGAACGACGTGACCATGTCTTAATAACAGATTTGTCACCAGATGCATTCATAGCGTCTACTTTTTTCAGCAGGCTGGCATCAGCGAATGGTCCTTTTTTTAATGAACGAGCCATAATTTACCTCCTATTTTGTCAGTCCCCTTTACACACTGCCGTGTGTTTCCTCGGACTCCGAACATCTTGTTTATTATATCAGAGATTACCGGAAGAAGCAAGCAAAACTTCTCCCGGTTTTCTAATTTTTTATTATTTTTTCAAAGACCGGAAGAAACAGTTTCTGCTCCTCATCCAGTCACCGTTGCAATTTCAAAAAACATATCTGTTTTTATTAGTCATTGCCACGAACCGGAAGAAGCGCTTTCTGCTTCTTCCAAGCCTTAAAATAATAAGCCCCAGCTTATTATTTTAAGGCTTTACCATCTCTACGTCTTACGATTAACTTGTTAGAAGCTTTATTCTTCTTTCTAGTCTTAAGACCAAGAGCAGGTTTACCCCAAGGAGTACATGGACCCGGACGTCCGATCGGAGCACGTCCTTCACCACCTCCGTGTGGATGGTCATTCGGGTTCATAACAGAACCACGAACTGTCGGGCGAACACCCATGTGACGTTTACGTCCTGCTTTACCGATGTTAACTAAGTTGTGATCACCGTTTCCGATAACACCGATTGTTGCACGGCATTTTAAAGGTACCATACGCATTTCGCCTGAAGGAAGACGAAGTGTTGCATATTTTCCTTCTTTAGCCATTAACTGAGCGCTCATACCAGCGGAACGAACTAACTGTCCGCCCTTACCCGGATATAACTCGATGTTGTGTACCTGGGTACCAACCGGGATATTCTCAAGTGGTAAGCAGTTACCAACACGAACTTCTGCAGTTGCACCGCTCATAACTGTCATGCCGTCTGTTAAACCAGCCGGAGCAAGGATATATGCTTTCTCGCCATCTGCGTAGCAGATCAAAGCGATGTTAGCTGTTCTGTTCGGATCGTACTCGATTCCGACTACTTTAGCCGGGATTCCGTCTTTACCGTTTCTCTTGAAATCGATAACTCTGTATTTTCTTCTGTTTCCACCGCCATGGTGTCTTACAGTGATTTTACCCTGATTGTTACGACCAGCGTTCTTCTTTAAAGAAGTTACCAGTGATTTTTCCGGAGTTGTTTTTGTGATCTCGGAGAAATCAGAGCCAGTCATATTTCTTCTGGAAGGTGTATATGGGTTATATGTCTTAATTCCCATTGTTGTTCTCCTTTCGATGTTTGTTATCGCGCATCGCTGCGCTTAGTTTGCTATCTAAAATTTATCTTACAGTCCAGCAAAGATCTCGATATCTTTGCTGTCTTCTGTTAACTGAACGATAGCTTTCTTTGTCTTAGCAGTTTTTCCATAAACCATGCCACGTCTTTTGTTCTTTCCATCCATGTTCATGGTGTTAACGCTGGCAACTTTTGTGCCCTCGAACATTTTCTCAACTGCTTCTTTGATCATGGTCTTATTTGCTTCCGGATGAACTAAGAAAGTATATTTCTTCTCAGCCATAGCTGCCATGGATTTCTCGGTAATAACCGGTTTGAGGATTACATCATAATACTGTACGTTTGCCATTATGCATACACCTCCTCGATAGTCTTAACAGCGTCTTTTGTTACAACAACTGTATCATATTTTAATACATCAAATACGTTTAACTCGTTTGTCTGAGCAGTTTTAACAGTCGGAACGTTGCTTGCAGATTTGATCACGTTTGCATCCATATCGTTTAATACAACTAATGCTTTCTCAACTTTTAAGTTGTTCAGAACCTGAACGAAGTTCTTTGTCTTAATGGAGTCAAGTTTTAACTCATCAACAACGATGAACTTGCTCTCATTTACTCTGGATGTGAGTGCAGATTTTAATGCTGCTCTCTTCTCTTTTTTGTTTAATTTGAAAGAGTAGTCTCTTGGTACCGGAGCAAATACAACTCCACCATGAGTCCACTGTGGAGCTCTTGTTGAACCCTGTCTTGCATGACCGGTTCCTTTCTGTCTCCATGGTTTTCTACCACCACCGCGAACTTCAGAACGTGTTTTTGCTTTCTGAGTTCCCTGACGGTTATTTGCAAGCTGCTGAAGTACTGCCATGTGTACAAGATGCTCGTTAACTTCTACTCCGAAAACAGCATCGTTTAACTCCAGGCTTCCTACTTCTTTGCCTTCCATATTATAAACAGCTACGTTAGCCATTGTTGTTTCCTCCTTTCCTATCTAAGCACTATTTACCTGCTTTTACAGTTTCTTTGATTGTTACCATGCATTTCTTAGCGCCTGGTACAGCACCTTTAACTAAGAGCAGGTTGTTCTCAGCGTCAACTCTTACAACTTCAAGATTCTGTGTTGTAACTTTTACGCTTCCCATATGTCCAGGCATTCCTTTTCCTTTGAATACACGGCTCGGTGAAGAACATGCACCGTTAGAACCCTGATGACGATGGAATTTAGAACCATGAGCCATAGGACCTCTATGCTGTCCTAATCTCTTGATAGCGCCCTGGAAACCTTTACCTTTGGAAATTGCAGTAGCGTCGATCTTGTCGCCCTCTGCAAAAATATCAGCTTTGATAACATCTCCAAGTTTGTACTCGTCTGCGTTCTCAAATTTGAACTCTCTGACATATCTCTTTCCGGATACACCAGCTTTTGCAAAGTGTCCCATCTGAGCTTTGTTTACGCCATGTCTGTTTCTGATTTCTTTCTTACCATTTGCATCTTTGCTGACAACTTTTTCTTTCTTGTCTGCAAATGCAACCTGAACTGCGCTGTATCCGTCGTTCTCTACAGTTTTGATCTGTGTTACGGAGCAAGGACCAGCTTCCAATACAGTAACCGGCACTAATACGCCGTCTGCGTTGAAGATTTGAGTCATTCCGACTTTTGTTGCTAAAATCGCTTTCTTCATTCTTTTACCTCCTGTTTACTCTACAGCGGAACGCTTCATGCCCATCGATGTGGGGTAGCGGAACCGTTCATCCTAGAAAGTCCATATAAGTGGATGTGGAAAACCACATAGAATGGAGGCTGATGCCGAACATTCTTTGCTTCTATATAAAACCCTTCAGGATATTAACAAATTTGTTTGAAGAATTATTTGTTCTTCATTTTGATATCGATGTATACACCAGCCGGCATCTCTAAACGAGATAAAGCATCAACTGTTTTCTGAGTTGGTGTTACGATATCGATCAGTCTTTTATGAGTTCTCTGCTCGAACTGCTCGCGGGAATCCTTATATTTGTGAGTAGCTCTTAAGATAGTAACTACTTCCTTCTTAGTAGGAAGAGGTACCGGTCCGCTCACCTGTGATCCGTTCTTCTTTACAGTCTCGATGATTTTTTTTGCTGATGAATCTACTAATTCGTGATCATAAGCTTTTAATGTGATTCTCATTACTTGACTTGCCATAAAAAAAGTCGCCTCCTTTTCGCACTTTTGCAAGCGATAAACTCGCTTTGGTACGACAAGCGGTGACTGCACACATTCCCGTGCGTATCATGAGCTTTTACCCATAAAAAGAAACTTCTTTGCACCATCGAATGCTTAAAGTTCTTCTGACAGCCTTCCGGTCTGCCCGCACGTTGTTTCTACTTTGTAGATGTTACTCGTATACAGTGACTTGTCGCCAGTTTCCTAACTTGACATTCGCTCCACGGAAAACCTGCCATATCGGCAGCAACCTCACGCTTCTACGCTATCAATGTCACAGCAATGCTTAGTATACACGATGATCTGCAGAAATGCAAGTACTTTTTTCACTTTTTGTGTTTCTTCTATTATAGAAGATACTCATCAAATGATGGTTTGTTTATGAAATAAATCGCCCGTCCAAATGGTGAGTCGTAGGTTTGTGAATGGCATCTTGCGCAAAGCCGGAGTTAATT